>NZ_JAZHLI010000045.1:0-39078 GCF_036549475.1 Aurantimonas sp. A2-1-M11
GGCATCCTCCCAACGGCGAAAATCCGCCGGCCAAGCGAAGAATCCATCGCAACCGCAAACGCAAACGCAAGTGAACAATCAGACTACAAAAATTTCCAAATGCGATTCCCCTGCCTCCGGCGGATTGATATCGATCAAGGTGCGCGATCGTGGGCGGTTCATCCTGCATCTGGGAACTTCGCTGGCAGGAGAGCATCATGAACGCGACGTCAGGAACAAAAGAGGCCGGAAGCCCGCCCGGCGAAGCTCGTCTGGCCGACCTCGCGGTTCTTGTCTTCGGTACGGAAAGGGACGCTGCGACGATCGCCTATGCCGAGAGGGTCGCGGAAGGCTTCCACGCTCATCTGGGCATTCTTTTCGCGAATCATATCGTCATGCCCCCGAGGTCCGCAGAGGCAGGGGTGGCCTCCCTCGCGGCGGAAATCGCGCGACACGGGCGCGCATCGGGGGATGCGACGGAACGATCGCTACGCGAAGAACTCGGCAGATTGGCCGTGGCGACAGAATTGCGTCGGGCCGACGGGTCCCTGCAAGAACTCACGCAAGCGGTCGTGCAGCTTGCCGGAACCACCGATCTTTTTGCCGTCTCCCAGCCGGATGCTCATAATTTTGGTGAAGACGAACTACTCGAGACGATCCTCTTCACTGCCGGCTCGGCGGCGATCCTCATACCAGCCGAACCAGCCCGTCCGGTGAGAGCTCCGGAATCGATCCTCGTCGGCTGGCGCGATACCCCCGAATGCTCGCACGCCGTGGCTGCGGCGCTGCCTCTCCTGAAGCGGGCCTCCCAGGTCTTTCTGGTGAGTGTCGCGGAGGAAGGATCTGAGGAGCAGGGACGCGAGCCTATGGCGGACATGGCCCGCCATCTCGCCCGTCACGGCGTTCTTGTCGAAACCAGAGAAATTCCGGCGTGGCAGGACGTGGCCGAGGGCCTCTTGCATGAGGCCGACGTCGTCGAATCCGACCTTGTGGTCGTCGGTGCCTATGGGCACTCAAGGCTTCGCCAACTGTTGCTCGGCGGTGTTACCCGCACGCTTCTGCGCAAGTCGCGCGTTCCGGTCCTCATGGCCCACTGACTGCGAACGGAACCGTACAAGAGGTACACCGGAAACGAAGCAACGCACTGATGGCAGCCCGATCTGAAGCCTCCAGGGTCGAAGCCTGTCGCAGAACGCTGGACAGCGCGACAGCCAGAGGGTGGCAAGTTCAGACAACTCTCATCGCATCCCCGGCAAGAGCGTTGGTCGTTCTACAGTGTAACCGCCTTCGAGCACGCGAGCGTGACGGCTCAGCCTGAGGCGAACGCGAATGCTGCCACTCCCGCCGCGAGTCCGCCGCCAATGGTCGCGAAGTGTCTCGTGCGACGTCTGTCTTGGCGGGAGGCGCCGCCCGCGTAGTCGAAACGCTCGTAGATGACGCCGTCCATCGGAAACCCAAGGCCGAGCAGTGCGTCCGAGACCGCCGAGACCATTCCTCCCGGACCGCACATCATTGCCACCGAGCGGGCGGGATCGAGTCCGTCGAGCAAGGTGCGCAGGCGGGGCGCGTCGAGCATGCCGATTTCACCCCGCCAGCCGGTCGTGGACGTCTCCGAAAGCAGGAGCACATGGAGATCAAGATGCTCACGTGCCGCGCTGATCTCGTCGAGGAAGGCGAAGTTCGCGGGCGCGCCGGCGGCGTAAGCCAGTCGGATTGGACGCCGTTCGCCTCTTGCCACCATATCTCGCAGAAGACCCATGATCGGGGCAATGCCGACCCCACCCGCGATCAGGACCACGGCGTCGGCGTCGGTCGCTTCGAGGACGAACTCGCCGTAGGGCCCGTCGAGGCCGATCGGCGTCCCGGGCGCGAGTGTGCCCACCTTGCTCGTAAAATCTCCCGCCTCCTTGATGATCAGCTTCATCCCCGGATCGCGGGGGCTGTCGGAGAGCGAGAAGGGATGGTCGAAGAGAGGAAATCGGCGCCGTCCAACGGTCATCCAGACGAACTGGCCCGCACGGTAGGCCATCGGGGGCGTCCCCGGAGCCGGCTCGACCTGCAACTGACACATCCGGTCGGCCACGCGCGACACGGCGGCAAGCCTCCAGGGACGCAGATGCAGCTGCAGCCAGCGCCAGCCGTAGAGGACAAAGACCACCGCCGCGACCGCGGTCCCGGTTGCCAGCCAGAGCGGCGGCAGCGGCGCAGCTCCACTGAAGCGTCCTGCGGCCAGCGCGTGGTGCAGGCCACCCGCCACCGCCACGACGCCGAGCGGTAGGTGCGTGGCTCTCCAGACCTCGTAGCGCCACGGCAGACGCTCGCGCAGCAGTGATGTGCCCATCAGCAGCACGAACGCGACCCACGAGACGACGCCGCTGCGATAATGGGGCGAGATCAGATAGAACTCGAGGCGCTCGCGTCCCAGCGCCGGTGCCTCGATCCAGGTCGGCAGGACGTAGAACAGCGGATGCAGGACCACTGCGACCAGCACCCACCACGCCGCGATCTTGTGGAAGGCCATGATCTTGTCGATACCGAGATGGCGTGAGACCGCGTCGAAGCGACCCGAGGTCACGAACTGCACGGCCATCGCAAGCACCGCCACCATTCCGAGCCCCGCGGCCGCGCGTTCCCAACGGTCGCCTGGCGCTGGCTGGGCAAAGATCGCGAGCGCGAGCGGCATCAGGCACACGCCGGTATAGAACGCGGCAAGCGCCGGCCCCGGCAGGCGCGTCGCATGGCGGGCGGCAGCTTTGTACGCGCCGCGGTCATCGGTGCTCGTCATCGTCTTTCCGCGATCCGGTTACGTCGCTTATGGTCAAGCATAGACCATGCCCGGACCCCGCGGGAACCTCGGGCGCCCGGGATGGCTAGTAGGACCGCAGGACAGGGAGACCGGCCCATGCTTGGAATGAACATCCACCGGATCGCACTTGTCGCAGGTCTCGTCGTGGCTTCCGCCGCGGCGGCGCAGAACGAACGCACGGAGCTCCCGGCAATCGTCGAGGCATGGCTGGCCGCGCCGCATGGCGACTACCATTCGCCGTCTTTCACGCATTGGAACGCGGACGGCGAAGTGCCGAAAAACTGCGCCGCTTGCCATTCCGAGCCAGGCTTCGTGGACTTCCTGGGCGCCGACGGCAGCGCGGCGGCGGTCGTCGAGGCGCCGGCGGCGGTCAACTCGCCGATCGGTTGCGCTTCCTGCCACACCTTTGCTGCGCAGGAGCTTGACGAGGTGGCGTTCCCCTCCGGAGCGAGTGTTGCCGGACTTGGTGCATCCGCGGTTTGCACCGTCTGCCATCAGGGCCGCGCATCCACCGACACCGTCGATGCGCGAGGGGAAGGCCTCGACGAGGACGCCGTCGATCCCGAACTGGGCTTCATCAACGTTCACTACGGCATCGCGGCCGCAACTATGCACGGTGGGGACGTTCGCGGCGGCTACCAGTATGCAGGCCGCGACTACGTCGGGCGCTTTGACCATGTGCCAAGCGCGGCCACCTGCACGTCCTGCCACGAGCCGCACAGTACGAATGTCGCTACGGGGACATGCCTGTCCTGTCACCGCGGCGTCGACGAGATCACGGCAATCCGCACCCGGCACGGCGACTACGACGGCGATGGCGACATCGCCGAGGGCATCGACGGTGAGATCGAGACACTCAAAAACCGGCTTGGCGAAGCGATTCGGCGTTACGCGACCGAGACCGTCGGGACACCCATCGGCTATACGGCCGATGCCTTTCCCTACTTCTTTACGGATACCGACGGCGACGGCCAGATCGATCCCGATGAGGCCACCTTCCCAAATAGCTACAAGAGCTGGACGCCGCGCCTCCTCAAAGCGGCCTACAACTACCAATTCACAAGCAAGGACCCAGGCGCGTATATCCACAATCCTGGTTACGTGCTGCAGTTGTTGCACGACAGTCTTGCCAGTATCTCGGTGCAGGTTGATGTCGATGTACCTGCGGTCCGGCGGTGATGATGCGGGCTCTCAGTGATGATGCGCGGATGGTTGCCGAAGGAACGGCGACCGCAGGAGCCTAGTCCACCACTTCAGGGCGCATGAATTAGAACGGCAGACCCGGGATACGACCGCATCGTAGCAGAAGCTGTCAGCGTCCGGTGGCGGCGGTCACAACTCCTTGGCCGTGGCCCTTCGAACAGCCAAGCCGATCTCGGCCAGAGTGCCCAAGGCAAGTGCGAACACGATGACTTCTATCGCTCGTCTATCACTTCTCCGGAGGAAGATGCTGATGTGTATCGTGCAAGGGAATTCCGTTGCAACACGACGCAACACGGAGTGACGCCAGATCGACCTGAAGTGATTGATTTGCTTGGTGAGCGCGCAGGGACTCGAACCCTGGACCTACAGATTAAAAGTCCGTTGCTCTACCAACTGAGCTACGCGCTCCGACCCCCGGGGCGAGAACGTCCCGGGAGCAGCGCGCGGACCATAGAAAGGCGCCCCCTCACGGTCAACCGTCTTTCTGGTTCGGGCCTGACGGTTTTGCGATTTGCCGCAGGCCGGCCAGGGGAATAGAAAGCGGCGGCGTTCCCGACCCGAGGCGCGGGCAGTGATCGTGGCGACGACGCAGGCTCCGCACCGAGCGAACGGCGCGCGCTGGCGAAGTCGCCGACCGCATCCAGCAACGAAGGCAGGTCCCTTGCTCGCCGAACTCTCCTATCCGACGGCCGTCTTTGCCGGTGCGCTGTCCTTCTTGTCGCCCTGCGTCCTGCCCCTCGTGCCGCCTTATCTGTGCTACATGGCGGGTGTCTCGGCCGACGAGCTTCGGGCCGGGCCGCAGATGGGCGCGACCCGCTACGGGCGGCTGATGGCCACCTCGGTGACCTTCGTCCTCGGCTTCTCGACGGTCTTCATCATGCTCGGGGCCGGCGCCAGCACGATCGGCCAGTTGCTGCGCCAGAACTTGGACTGGCTCGGCATGGTCGCCGGCGTGGCGATCATCATCATGGGCCTGAACTTCCTCGGTGTCTTCCGACTGTCCTTCCTGTCGCGCGAGGCGCGGATCACCGCGCCTGACAAGCCGCGCAGCGTACTGGGCGCCTATCTGATGGGGCTCGCCTTCGCCTTCGGCTGGACCCCTTGCATCGGCCCGGTGCTCGGCGCGATTCTCGGCCTGGCCGGATCGAAGAGCACGGTGGGCGAGGGCGCCCTGATGCTGGGCTTCTATTCGGCCGGGCTCGGCATCCCCTTCATTCTCGCGGCCGCCTTTTCCGGCGCCTTCTTCCGCTGGATGCACGGCTTCAAGGCGCATCTCGCGGCGGTGGAGAAGGCCATGGGCGGCCTTCTGGTGGTCACCGGACTCCTCTTCCTGACTGGCGGCATGCAGACCATGTCGTTCTGGCTGCTGGAGACCTTCCCGGCACTTCAAACCATCGGCTAGACCACACGATGCCTTGGCGTTGACCCGCAAGGGGGTGTCCGGCGCCCTGTCGGAGGCCCTGGCGAACAGGCCGGGTCTCTTCCGCGCTTTACTTTGCCGCGAAGTTGCCTCCTGAACTCGCGCATGACCCGTGCTAAGGCGTGTCGCGAGATTCAAGCGAAGGACGTGAGTGCGAGATGGCAAGACGGTGCCTGTCGATCATCCTGGCCGCTGGCGAAGGCACGCGGATGCGATCGTCGAAATCCAAGGTCCTGCACGAGGTGGCCGGACTGGCGATGATCCGCCACGTCGTCCGCGCGGCGCGCGAGGCCGGCTCCGACGCAATCGCACTGGTCGTCGGACGTGACGGGACGAGCGTCGCGGAGGCGGCACGGCGCGAGATCGGGACGGTCGCGGCCTTCGAGCAGACCGAGCGGCTGGGCACGGGACATGCCGTGCTGGCCGCCCGCGCCGCGATGGCCGAAGGCTTCGACGACGTCCTCGTGCTCTTCGGCGACACACCGCTGATCGGGGTCGGCACGCTGGCGCGGGCTCGCGCGACATTGGCCGAGGGTGCCGATGTCTGCGTGGTCGGCTTTCGACCCGCCGATCCCACCGGTTACGGCCGGTTGATCGAGGCCGGCGGTGAGCTCCTCGCCATCCGCGAGGAAAAGGACGCCGACGCAGACGAACGTCGCGTCGGTTTCTGCAATGCCGGCGTCATGGCATTTCGCGGCGACGATGCCCTGGCCATGCTGGACAGGATCGGCAACGACAATGCCAAGGGCGAATACTACCTCACCGACCTCGTCGCGGTCGCCCGCGCGGCGGGGCGCAGCGTCCGCGCCATCGAGGCGGACGCGAACGAGGTGCTGGGGGTCAACACCCGTGAGGAACTCGCGGCAGTCGAGGCCCTGTGGCAGGCCGCGCGGCGGCGGCAGGTGATGCTGGCGGGCGTGACACTACAGGATCCGTCGAGCGTCTTCCTCAGCCACGACACCGTGCTGGAGGCCGACGTCTTCGTCGAGCCGCAGGTGGTGTTCGGCCCCGGCGTCCGCGTCGCGTCAGGGGCGACCATCCACGCCTTCAGCCATATGGAAGGCTGTGACGTCGGTCCCGGCGCGTCGGTCGGTCCGTTCGCGCGGCTGCGGCCGGGTACGGAACTGGCGCAGGGCGCTAAGGTCGGCAATTTCTGCGAGGTCAAGAACTCGGAGATCGGTGCGGGCGCCAAGGTCAACCACCTCAGCTATGTCGGCGATACAAGCGTCGGGGCCGCGGCCAATATCGGCGCCGGTACCATCACCTGCAACTACGACGGCGCGCTGAAGCACCGGACGGAGATCGGGGCAGGCTCGTTCATCGGCTCGAACTCGGCGCTCGTCGCGCCGGTGCGCGTCGGCGAAGGGGCCTATGTCGGCACCGGCAGCGTCGTCACCGACGACGTGCCGGACGGGGCCCTGGCCATCGCCCGCGAGCGGCAGGTCACCAAGCCTGGCCGCGGACGCGAGATCATCGAACGCAACAAGGCCGCCAAGGCGGCCAGATCCGCAACGAAGGACTGAAGACCGCGTAATCTCGCGACACCAATCGTGACTCCCGGCGGACCGGCGCTTCGTCTAGCTTGCCAGCCGCCGGCCGCCCGCCCGGGCATCGTCGCCCTCTGCCTCATCCAGCCTATCCGGGGACCCATCCATGTGCGGAATCATCGGCATCATCAGCCACGAACAGGTGGCCGATCGTCTCGTCGACGCCCTCAAGCGTCTCGAATACCGCGGCTATGATTCCGCCGGCATCGCCACGCTCGAAGACGGCAAGCTGACCCGCCTGCGCGCCGAGGGCAAGCTGGTCAACCTCGCCGAACGGCTGAAAACGCAGCCGCTGAAGGGCACGATCGGCATCGGCCACACCCGCTGGGCCACCCATGGGGCGGCGACCGAGGCCAACGCCCACCCGCATGCCACTGCGCGGCTCGCAGTCGTCCATAACGGCATCATCGAGAACTATCGCGAGTTGCGCGCCGAGCTCGAGGCCTCGGGCATCGTCTTCGAAAGCCAGACCGATACGGAGACGGTGGCGCATCTGGTGACGCGCGAACTCGAGGGCGGCCAGTCACCCAAGGACGCCGTCCACACCGTTCTGCAGCGGCTGGAAGGCGCATTCTCCCTGGGCTTCCTGTTCGACGGCGAGGAAGACCTGCTGATCTGTGCCCGGCGCGGCAGCCCGCTGGCGATCGGCGAGGGCAAGGGCGAGATGTATCTGGGCTCGGACGCCATCGCCCTGTCGCCCTTCACCGACGACATCCGTTACCTGGAGGAGGGAGATTTCGCCGTCCTGACCCATGAGGGCGTCCAGATCTTCGACGAGCACGCTCGCCCGGTGGTCCGGCCGATCCGCCGCACCGTCGGCAAGGCCTTCTATGTCGACAAGGGCAACCACCGGCATTTCATGCAGAAGGAGATCTACGAGCAGCCGGAGGTGCTGTCGCACACCCTCGGCGCCTTCGTGGACATGTCCACCGGCCGCACGCGGATCCCCCACGGCCAGGACCTCGACTTCTCGAAGGTCCGCCGGATTGCCCTGTCGGCGTGCGGTACCGGCTTCTACGCGGCGCTGGTGGGCCGCTATTATTTCGAGCGCTTCGCCCGCATCCCCTGCGACCTCGATGTGGCCTCGGAATTTCGCTACCGGGAAAGCCCGCTGGGCGACGTCGACCTGGCGCTGTTCGTGTCGCAGTCCGGCGAGACCGCCGACACCCTGGCCTCGCTGCGCTACGCCAAGTCGGAAGGGCTGAAGATCGCGGCCATCGTCAATGTCCAGGAATCGACCATCGCGCGCGAATCCGACGTGGTTCTGCCGACGCTGGCGGGACCGGAGATCGGCGTCGCCTCGACCAAGGCTTTCACCTGCCAGCTCATGGCGCTGGCGGCGCTGGCCATCAAGGCCGGTGTCGACCGCGGCGTGATCACGCCCGAGCGCGAACTGGAACTGACCCGTATGCTGACCGAGGCGCCCCGGCTCGCCAACGAGGCGATCCGCCTGGAAGAGACCATCGAGCGGCTGGCCCGCGACATGGCGACCAAGTCGCACGCGCTCTTCCTGGGGCGGGGATTCTCCTATCCGCTGGCCATGGAAGGCGCCCTGAAGCTCAAGGAAATCAGCTACATTCATGCGGAGGGCTATGCTGCGGGCGAGCTGAAGCACGGGCCCATCGCGCTGATCGACGAGACCATGCCCGTCGTGGTGGTTGCGCCCCACGACCGCAGCTTCGAGAAGACCATCTCGAACGTGCAGGAGGTCGCGGCACGCGGTGGCGAGATCATCCTGATCACCGACGTCACGGGCGCCGGCAGCGGCGCCGTGGATCGCGCCGAGATGATCGTCCTTCCGGACATGCCGGAGATCCTGACGCCGATCATCTACGCCATCCCGCTGCAGATGCTCGCCTATCACACGGCGATCCAGATGGGCACGGATGTCGATCAGCCCCGCAACCTAGCCAAGTCCGTCACGGTCGAGTGACGGGCACGCGCCTTTCGCACCTGCGAAAAAAGTTGCCTTGCATTCGCCATGGGGGCAAGTGAGTCTGGTGAACGGGGACGCGGCACGCCCTTGATGGTGCGCCGCAGCGGCGCTGGAAAGACGACGGCCATGACGCGGCTACGAACCTATTTCTTCACCGGCTTCATCGTCTGCGCCCCGCTTGCGATCACCGCCTGGATCACCTGGTCCTTCATGGGCTGGGTCGATGGCTGGGTGAAGCCCTACATCCCGACGCAATACACGCCGGACGCCTATCTGCCCTTCGCCATTCCGGGCTTCGGCCTGCTGGTGGCGCTGTTCCTGATCACCGCGATCGGCTTCCTGACCGCCAACATCATCGGCCGCACCTTGGTCAGCTGGAGCGAGAATCTGCTCGGGCGGACGCCGCTGGTGCGCACGGTCTACACGGCGCTGAAGCAGATCTTCGAAACGGTGCTGGCGGACCGTTCCTCGTCGTTCAAGACGGCCGGGCTGGTCGAATATCCGCGCAAGGGCATGTGGGCGATCGTCTTCGTGGCGACCACGGCCAGCGGCGAGATCAAGACCGTCCTGTCGGACCAGGGCGGGGAGATGCTGGCGATCTTCCTGCCGCCGACGCCCAACCCGACCTCGGGTTTCCTGCTTTACGTGCCGCGGGCCGATGTGCGGATCCTCGACATGAGCATAGAGGCGGCACTCAAGCTGGTCGTGTCGGCGGGCCTGGTCTCGCCGGAGGAAGGTGGCACGGTGCGCGGCAAGCCGATGACGGTGGCCGAAGCCTCACGACTGGTGCATGCCCAGCCGCCTGTGCCGGCCGAGCGGCGTGCCGAACCGGTTGACTGACACGTAGAAATTTCTGCGCCGGCGTCAGCCGGAACGCAGCAGCCGGATCGCCTCGTCCTTGCCGAACAGGTAGAGCAGCGCCCGCAGAGCCTCGCCGCGCGGCGAGGTGAGCTCCGGGTCCCGGGTGAGGATCATCCGCGCGTCGTCGCGGGCGACCTCCATCAGCCGCGCATGATGCTCCATCGAGGCGATGCGGAAATACGGCATGCCCGATTGCTGGGTACCGAGCAGATCGCCTTCGCCGCGCAGCTTCAGATCCTCCTCGGCGATGCGGAAGCCGTCCTCGGTCTCGCGCATGACCTTGATGCGGGCGCTGGCGGTCTCGCCCAGCGGCGCGCGGTAGAGCAGCACGCAGGACGACGCCTTCGAGCCGCGACCGACGCGCCCGCGCAACTGGTGCAGCTGCGACAGGCCGAAGCGCTCGGCATGCTCGATCACGATGATCGAGGCGTCGGGCACGTCGACCCCGACCTCGATGACTGTCGTGGCGACGACGAGCTGCGTGCGCCCGGCCTTGAAGTCGGCCATGGCGGCGTCCTTTTCCTCGCCGCTCATCCGGCCATGGACGAGACCGATCCGGTCGCCGAAATGCGCCTGCAGCTGGCGGAAGCGTTCTTCGGCCGCCATCAGGTCGCTCTTTTCCGATTCCTCGACCAGGGGACAGACCCAGTAGAGCCGCTCGCCGGCGGCCATGGCGTTGCCGGCGCGTTCGACGATGTCGGACAGCCGCTCCATCGGCACTGCGACGGTGGTGATCGGCTTGCGTCCCGCCGGCTTGCCGCTCAGCCGGGACACGTCCATGTCGCCGAAGGCGGCGAGGACGAGGGTGCGCGGGATCGGCGTCGCGGTCATCACCAGAAGGTCGGCGCCGCGCCCCTTGGCGGTGAGGCTGAGGCGTTGATGGACGCCGAACCGATGCTGCTCGTCGACGGCGACGAGGCCGAGATCGGCATATTCGACGCCCTCCTGGAACAGCGCATGGGTGCCCACGACGATCTGGAACTCGCCGGCGGCAATGGCTGCGAGCTTGGCGGCGCGGGTGCGCCCGGTGTCGCGGCCGGTGAGCAGCACGATCGACAATCCGGCCGGTTCGCAGAGCCTGGACAGGCCGTCATGGTGCTGGCGGGCGAGGATTTCGGTAGGGGCGAGAAGGGCCGACTGGGCGCCGGCTTCCGCCGCGGCGGACATCGCCATGAGCGCGACGACGGTCTTGCCGGACCCGACATCGCCCTGCAGCAGGCGCAGCATGCGGTCCGGCGCCGCCATGTCCGCATGGATCTCGGCGATCGCCGCTTCCTGGCCCTCGGTGAGGGTAAATGGCAGGGCATCGCGCAGCCGCTGCCCCGCCCGGCCCGTGGCCAGCAGCGGGCGGCCGCGGAACTTCTTCATGCGTTGCCGCGACAAGGCGAGCGCGAGCTGGCTGGCGAGATATTCGTCATAGGCCAGGCGCGACCAGGCGGGGCCCGCCTGGGCAATGTCGGTCTCGTCCTGCGGGTCGTGCAGGCGGCGGAGTGCACTGCCGAGATCCGGAAAGGCTTCGCGCGCGACCACCTTCGGATCGATCCATTCGGCCAGCTGCGGCAGCCGGTCCAGCGTCTGGGCGATCGCCTTGCGCAGGATTTTCGGCGAGAGCCCGGCGGTCATCGGATAGACCGGCTCGACGAGCGACATGGTCTCCGCCTCGTCCAGGGTGGCGACGAAGTCCGGATGGACCATGGACGGACGGCCGTTGAACCATTCGACCCGGCCCGAGACGATCATCGTTTCGCCGACCGGCAGCAGCTTCTCCAGCCAGCCCGACTGGCCGCGGAAATAGGTGAGGGCGATCTCCCCGGTCTCGTCCTGACCGAAGACGCGGTACGGCACCGAAGACTGGCCCCGACCCGGTGCCTGATGGCGGTCGATCCGCACGGTGAGGGTGACGATCGAACCTTCCGGCGCCGTGGCGATCTCTGCGCGCTTGCGCCGGTCGATCAGCCCGCTCGGCAGATGGAACAGAAGATCGCGCACCCGCACGTCGGCGCCATTGCCGACCAGCAGGGTCTGCAACTGGGCCGCGACTTTCGGTCCCACGCCTTCGAGCGTGGTGACGGGGGCAAACAGCGGATCGAGGATCGAGGGGCGCATCGGCGGCGAGGTTTAGACGCATGGAAGCCGAAGGCAAGGCTGACACGCCGGAACGCTCCCTATATAGAGGCCGAATTCACATGACGGGTTTGCCATGACTGGTATGCAGCGCTCCTCGAGCGATCTCGATGTCCGCCGCCGCAAGGCGTTGTTCCGCTCGTGGCACAGGGGCATCCGCGAGATGGACCTGGTGCTCGGCCGGTTCGCCGACGTCGAGATCGACAAGCTCACCGACGACGAACTCGGCGAATACGAGCAACTGATGGAAGCGCCCGACCGCGACCTGTTCCAGTGGCTCACCGGCGAGGTTCCGACACCGCCGAATCACGACACGCCCGTCTTCCGCCGGATCCGCGACTTCTACGGGACCGGCTGGGAAACCCAGTCATGAGCCTGCCGGCGTCGCTGAAGAAGGCGATCGAGAAAGATGGCGGGCTGGAGATCGGCAACGTCATCGACGGCTACGAGGCCTTCCTGCTGGCCGACATCGCGCGACTGCGTGGCGGCAAGAAGCCGGTGGTCTTCGTCATGCGCGACGGCAATCGTGTCGCGGCGCTGGAGGACGCTCTGCGCTTCGTCGCGCCGGACCTGCCGGTACTGACCATGCCGGCCTGGGACTGCCTGCCCTACGACCGCGTCGGCCCGTCGGGCGATGCGGCGGCCCGCCGCCTGTCGGCGATGACGGCGATCAACGCGCTGCGGCAGGAGCCGCATCGGGCGCTGATCCTGACCACGGCGAACGCGCTTTTGCAGAAGATGCCGCCGGCCGACGTCCTTGCCCAGGAGATGATCTCCGCCAAAGCGGGCAATCGCATTGCCATGGAGGACATCGTCCGGGCCCTGCAGCGCGGCGGATTCGAGCGGGTATCGACGGTGCGCGAGCGCGGCGAGTTCGCCGTGCGCGGCGGCATTCTCGACCTGTTCGCGCCCGGCGAGGAGGAACCGGTTCGGCTGGATTTCTTCGGCGACACGCTGGAGTCGATCCGGGCCTTCGATCCGGCCAGCCAGCGCACCATCCGGCAGCTGAAGAGCTTCGAACTGGCGCCGGTCTCCGAGGTCACGCTGCACGAGGAGACGATCAGCCGCTTCCGCGGCAATTACGTCAAGCGGTTCGGCGCCGCCGACCGCTCGGACGCGCTCTATGCCTCGATCAGCGAGGGCAAGCGCTTCTCCGGTATGGAGCACTGGTTGCCGCTGTTCTACGAGAAGCTCGACACGCTGTTCGATTATTGCGCCGGCTTCCCGATGATCCTCGACCATCTGACGCTGGAATCGGTGGCCGAGCGGCGCACGACGATCGAAGACCATTACGACGCGCGCAAGCGCGGCGCCGGCGAAAGCAGCGCCGAGTCGGTGCCCTACAATCCGGTCGAGCCGGACGAACTCTACCTGTCGCAGGACGAACTGGCAGGTGGCATCGCCAGCGCCGATCCGATCCGCCTGTCGGCCTACGCGGCCAGCGATGCCGCCAATCACACGGTGTTCAATCTCGACATCACCCGCGGTCGCAGCTTCGCGGCCGAGCGCGCCAGCGGCGACGTCAACGTCTTCCAGGCAGCCGTCGACCACATCGGCCGACTGCGCGCCAGGGGCAAGCGGGTCGTGCTCGCGGCCTGGAGCGAAGGCTCGCGCGAACGCCTGACCCAGGTCGTCGAAGAGCACGGCCTGGAGAACATCAAGGCCGCCGACAGCCTGAAGAAGGTCAATGAGGCGCCGAAGAACCTCGTCATGACGGCGGTGCTGGGCATCGAGGCCGGCTTCGAGACGGCCGATCTCGCCGTCGTCGGCGAACAGGACATTCTCGGCGATCGGCTGGTCCGTCGCGGCCGCAAGAAGCGCGCGGCCAACTTCATCGCCGAAGCCTCAGGCCTCGACGAGGGCGATATCGTCGTCCACGTCGATCACGGCATCGGCCGCTTCGTCGGCCTGAAGACGATCCAGGCCGCCGGTGCGCCGCACGACTGCCTGGAGCTGCGTTACCAGGGCGACGACCGCCTGTTCCTGCCGGTCGAGAATATCGAGCTTCTGTCGCGCTATGGCGGCGAGGGCTCCGAGGCGATGCTCGACAAGCTCGGCGGCGGCGCCTGGCAGGCCCGCAAGGCCAAGCTGAAGAAGCAGCTCCTCGACATGGCCGCCGGCCTCATCAGGATCGCCGCCGCCCGCCAGATGCGCGGCGCGCCGCGGCTGCTGCCGCCGGAAGGGCTGTGGGACGAGTTCGCCGCCCGCTTCCCCTACGAGGAGACCGAGGACCAGCTCAACGCCATCGACGCCGTGGCGGACGATCTGGCCGCCGGACGACCGATGGACCGGCTGATCTGCGGCGACGTGGGGTTCGGCAAGACCGAAGTGGCCCTGCGATCGGCCTTCATCGGCGCCATGAACGGGATCCAGGTGGCGGTGGTAGTGCCGACGACGCTGCTGGCGCGCCAGCACTACAAGACCTTCTCCGAGCGGTTCCGCGGCCTGCCGCTGAACGTGGCGCAGGCCTCGCGCCTCGTCGCGTCGAAGGAACTCTCCCAGACCAAGAAGGGGATTGCCGACGGCACCGTCGATATCGTGGTCGGCACCCATGCGCTGCTCGGCAAGGCGGTCGACTTCAAGAATCTCGGCCTTCTGATCATCGACGAGGAGCAGCATTTCGGCGTCAAGCACAAGGAGCGGCTCAAGGAACTGAAGTCGGACGTGCACGTGCTAACGCTGTCGGCGACGCCGATCCCGCGCACCTTGCAACTGGCACTGACCGGCGTGCGCGAATTGTCGCTGATCACCACGGCCCCGGTCGACCGCATGGCGGTCCGCACCTTCGTCTCGCCCTTCGACCCGCTGGTGGTGCGCGAGACGCTGCTGCGTGAACGCTATCGCGGCGGCCAGAGCTTTTATGTCTGTCCCCGCGTCGCCGATCTTGCGGACGTGAAGGCGTTTCTCGACGCCGAGGTGCCGGAGCTGAAGGTGGCCGTGGCGCACGGCCAGATGGCGGCGACCGAGCTCGACGACATCATGAACGCCTTCTACGAGGGCCAGTACGACGTGCTCCTGTCGACGACGATCGTCGAGTCGGGCCTCGACATCCCGTCGGCCAACACGATGATCGTCCATCGCGCCGACATGTTCGGCCTGTCGCAGCTCTACCAGCTGCGCGGCCGCGTCGGCCGCTCCAAGGTGCGGGCCTATGCGCTGCTGACGATCCCGGCCAACAAGACACCGACCAAGGGTGCGGACCGCCGGCTCAAGGTGCTGCAGTCGCTGGACACGCTCGGCGCCGGCTTCCAGCTCGCGTCGCACGATCTCGACCAGCGCGGTGCCGGCAACATTCTCGGCGACGAGCAGTCCGGCCACGTCAAGGAAGTCGGCTTCGAACTCTACCAGCAGATGCTGGAAGAGGCGGTCGCCGAGATGAAGGGCGAGGAAAGCGCGGGCGACGGCCAGTGGTCGCCGCAGATCGCGCTGGGCACCTCGGTGATGATACCGGAGCACTACGTCCCGGACCTCCAGCTGCGGATGAGTTTGTACCGGCGCATCGCCGATCTCGCCGATGCGCGCGAGATCGACGCCTTCGGCGCCGAGATGATCGACCGCTTCGGACCGATGCCGACCGAGGTGGAACACCTTCTGAAGGTCGTGTTCATCAAGTCGCTGTGCCGCAAGGCCAATATCGAGAAGCTCGATTCCGGCCCGAAGGGGCTGGTGGTCACCTTCCGCGACAAGAGCTTCCCCAATCCGGGCGCGCTGGTGCGCTACATCTCGGAGCAGGGCGCGTCGGCAAAGATCCGCGCCGACCAGTCGGTCGTGCTCATCCGCGACTGGCCGACGCCGGAGAAGCGGCTGAACGGGGCGGCGACAATCGCGACGCAGCTCGCGCGGTTTGCCGAAGAGGTGCAGAAGCAGGCGGCCTGACCGTCGCGGACGAGGGACGGCCCGCGGCAGGGCCGACCTGTTGCGGGCGGCTGCGGCCACTCACAATTTTGCCGTGCGGATGTCGTTCAAGGCGGGGCATGTGCCATCGCCCCGCTTTTCGATCCCGCCCCATGCCGATCCGCGCTTCGGTGTTCGCCGCCGTCCTCGCGGTGGGTGCTGTTGCGGACTCTCCGACCGTCGCGCAGGAGACCGCGGACACCGGCATGGTGGATGCCGACACGGTCGCGCTGGGCACCATCGAGAGCCGGCTCAACGAGGCCGGCATCTGCACGCCGCTGACCTTCGATCTGCGGGTGGTGTCGGCGCTGGTCGGCTTTCCGATCCCGAGCTTCGTCCCGGTCGACACGAATCTGCGCTGGGACCAGAGCCGCCATCAGGTGACGCGTTTCGCGTCCACCCCGGACAAGGTGCTGCTGGACTTCGAGATGGGTTGCCAGCCGAGCAGCAACGGCGCCGTCCTCGAATTCATCGGTCTGAAACCGGAGGTCATGCGCCTGGCGGATACGGTCGCCTGTACCGGTGAACGGGCCGGCGACGGCAGCTTGGGCACGCTCGTCTGCGAGCCCGAGGGCCGCATCGGACGGTTCCTGTCGAAGACGATGATCGGCCTGTCGGGCAAGGTCGGCCGGCTGCTGCCCATGAACCTCGCCGTGCCGGTCAGCGAGGTCGTCGCACCCTTCGGGCCGACGCGGCCGGGGAACGCACCGCCATTGCAGCCACCCGAGGTCGAGGGCCCGCCTCCGGCGGACGCGCCGTCGGCCGAGACACCGGTTGCCGATCCGGACACGGCAGCGGCACGAGCCGCGACGGTCGCCGATCCGAACGACGAATCGCCGCGCTGAAGGAGCAACGCCGCGGCGACGTCGCCACGGCGTTCGGCCCGGTCAGTCGACGCTGGCGGGATCGCGCCAGAAGGCGGGCAACTGGTAGCCGTAGAGTGGCGTCGTCTCCGGGTGCCGGATGAACTGCCAGCGGGCCAGCCACTGCTCGGGCAGGTGGAAGAGCGGCAGCACGTAGTGGCCGGAGATCAGCACCCTGTCATAGGCCCGCACCGCGGCCACGAAATCCTCCCGCGAGCGGGCGGCGACGATCTCGCCGATCATGTCGTCGAGGGCCGGATCGGCGGCGCCGGCATAATTGAACGTGCCGGCAAGGTCCCGTGACACCGAGCCCCAGCGATAGACCTGCTCGGCGCCGGGCGAGAGCGACGCCGAATAGGTCGCGAGGATCATGTCGTAGTCATAGGCGTTCTTGCGAGCCTGATACTGGGCGTCGTCCACCTGCCGGATGGTGGCCCTGATGCCGACCCGGTCGAGGGACCGTTTGTAGGCGAGCGCGATACGCTCCTGTTCCGAAGACTGGACCAGGATCTCGAAGCTCAGCGGCCTGCCGTCGGGGCCGATCAGCGAGCGGCCCTCGAAACTGTAGCCTGCCTCGCGCAGGGCCGTCACAGCCGCCTGCAGCGCCTTGCGATCGCTGCCGCTGCCGTCGGTCTGCATCGGCGCATAGCTGCCGTCCATCACCTCCGGCTCGACTGCGTCGGGATACCGGGCCAGCAACGCCTGTTCGGCGTCGGAGGCGGGTCGGCCATAGCTCGACAATTCCGAATTCTGGAAGAAGCTGCCGGTGCGCGCGTAGGCGTCGTAGAAGAGGTTGTGGTTGGCCCATTCGAAGTCGAACAGCATCGAGAGCGCCTTGCGGACCTTGCGATCCGCGAACACGTCCCGGCGGGTATTGAACACGAAACCGAGCATGTTGGAGGGCGCGCCCGAGGTGAAGGTCTCCAGCACCACGTCGCCCTTCGTCACCGCGGGAAAATCGTAGGCGGTGCGCCAATGGTTCGGATCGCCCTCGATATAGACATGGGACAGGCCCTTCTTGAAGGCCTCGAACTGGGCGTTCGCGTCGCGGAAATACTCGATCGCGATGGTCTCGTAATTGTCGAAGCCCTGCTTCACAGGCAGGTCCTTGCCCCAATAATCGGGATCCTTGCGGTACACGATGCGCTGGCCGGGTTCGACCGTGTCGATCACGTAGGGTCCCGAGCCGATGACCGGCTCGATCGTCGTCTGCTCGAAGGTTGCGCGGTCGAAGGCGTGCTCGGGCAGAACGGGCAGTCCCGAGATCAGCATCGGCGTCTCGCGGTCGGCCGTCTGATCGAAGGTGAAGCGCACACCGTGCTCGCCGACCTTCTCGATCGTCACCGCCGGGCGCAGCCAGTTGGCATACATCGGGCGGCCGTGCTCGCGCAGCATCTCCACGGTGAAGAGGACATCCTCGGGGCGAACGGGCTTGCCGTCGGAAAAGGTCGCCTGCGGGTTCAGCTGGAACTCGACGAAGCTGCGTTCGTCGTCGGTCTCGACCGTCTCGGCGAGCAGGCCGTACATGGTGAAGGGCTCGTCCGCCGAGCGCTGCATCAGAGGCTCGAAGACGAGGTTTCCGAACTGCTTGTCGAACCACAGGCCGCGGGCGGTGGTCAGCGCGCCGCGCACGATGACCGGGTTGAGATTGTCGAAGGTGCCGAACACGCCGTAGCGCATCGTGCCGCCCTTCGGGGCGTCCGGATTGGCATAAGGCAGATGATCGAAATCGGCCGGCAGCGCCGGGTCGCCCTGCATGGCGATCGCATGGGCCGGTTCGGCAGCGGCTGGCGTCGCAAGGGCGAGCGCGGCGGCGACGCAGAGCGGTGCGAGAAGCGCGCTGAGGCTCCCGGCGGAAGAAATGGTCCGCATTCGGTTCGATCGACTCCTGAGTTCTGTCCGGACGCGATTCTAACGGGAAACCATGAGCTTGCCTACCGGTCGGGGTGGTGCTTCGTTTGCCTGGAGGTCTTCAAACAGCCGTATTTGCGAAACAGGTCCTGCGTCGTTAAGGAACGAATGTTTCCGCACTATTCACGCCGAAAGGAATTGAGGCCTGTGACGCATCGTCTGACAAACGCCACCACCGGGATGCTCGCTGCCGGGCTGCTCGGATTTGCGACGCTCGGTGCCGGCGTATCCGGCGCGATCGCCCAGACCGCCACACCGGCAGCTCCCTCAGGCGCCGCGCCGGCTGCCGGGCAGCAGCGTCCGCAAGCCGTGCCCGCCGAATGGTTCAAGGTCTGCTCGACCCAGGGCGAGAACGAGATCTGCAACACGCAGTACACGCTCATTGCCGACACGCGGCAGCTGATCACCGCGGTCAACCTGATCAACGTCACCGGCAAGGTGAACCAGAAGGTGCTCCAGGCCGTGGTCCCGACCGGCCGGGTCATCCCTGCCGGCGTGCAGATCAAGGTGGACGACAAGGCACCGCAGACGCTGAACTATTCGGTCTGCTTCCCGGATCGCTGCATTGCCGAGGCGGAGCTCACCGACGCCGTGGTCGCGTCGATGAAGGCCGGTAGCCAGATGACCGTGACCTCGATCAACTTCCAGCGTCAGGCCAATCCGGTGCCGGTGACCCTGTCGGGCTTCACCAACGCCTATGACGGCGCGCCCAAGGCCCAGCCCGAACTGGCCCAGCGCCAGCAGGAGCTCAACGAGGCTCTGCAGAAGCAGGCCGAGGAGCGCCGCAAGAAGTTCGAGGACGCGCAGAACGCGGCCAAGACCGGCGCGGCCCCGCAGTAAGGCGGACCGACCAGACCCGGACATGCAGACGGCGGCCGCGAGGCCGCCGTCTGCGTTTGGGGGCAGGGCGCTGCGGTATGCCCCGAGCGCACTACCGTTCAGTTCCGGTGCGCGCCCTTAAGCTGGTAGGCGCCGTCGACCGGACCGTCGAACAATTCGCCGATCTGCGGATGGCGTACCGGGATGCCGGTCTCGTCCGGCAGGAGGTTCTGTTCCGACACATAGGCGATGTACTCGCTCTCGGCGTTCTCGGCGAACAGATGGTAGAAGGGCTGGTCCTTGTGTGGGCGCACGTCCGCGGGAATGGATTCGTACCATTCGTCACTGTTGTCGAATTCGGGATCCACGTCGAAGATCACGCCGCGGAACGGAAATACGCGGTGCTTGACGATCTGTCCGATAAAGAAGCGGGCCGTTTGCATAGATGTGTAGTCTCCCTTAAGGCACGGGAACTAGCCATCTGCCCCGTGCAGCGCAAGCGCGCACGGCCGGTCGAGACGAACGTTCCCGCATGTTTTCCTGTTTCAGCGCCAGGCCGACACCTTGATCGAGATCATCGGCCTCATCTCGCCGTTCTTCGTCCTGATCGGCCTGGGTTTCGGCGCCGGACGAATCGTCCATCGGCCGATCGAGGGCCTCGCCTGGCTCAACGTGTTCGTTATCTATATCGCCTTGCCGGCCCTGTTCTTCCAGCTGCTCGGCAAGACGCCGGTCGAGAAACTCGCCAGCGTTGGCTTCATCGCCGCGACGACCCTTGCGACCTTCGTGATCTTTTCCGTCGGCTTTGCCCTGGCGATCGTACGGACCCGCGGCGACATCCCGGTCGCCACCATCCAGGGCCTTGCCGGCGCCTACGGCAATATCGGCTATATGGGGCCCGGGATCGCGATGGCCGCCTTTGGCCCGGCGGCTGCGGTGCCCGTGGCGCTGATCTTCTGCTTCGACAACATCCTGCACTTCGTCATGGCGCCGCTGATGATGGCGATTGGCGGCGATCGCAGCCGGTCTGCCGGTACCCTGGTGGTGCAGGTGCTGATCAGCATCTTCACCCATCCCTTCATCCTGGCGACGATCGTCGGCGTCGCAGCGGCGATCCTGCAGTTCCAGCCGCCGGAACCCGTCGAGCGCCTGCTGCAGCTCCTGGCCAACGCGGCCGCCCCCTGCGCGCTGTTCGCGATGGGCGTCACGCTGGCGCTGCGACCGCTGAAGCGGGTACCGGCGGAACTGAGCACCATCGTCCCGCTGAAGCTGATGGTCCAGCCGATGGTCGCTTGGCTGCTGCTTGGCCTGTTCGGGGATTTCGATCTGCTCTGGGTCCAGACCGCCATCCTTCTCGCCAGCCTTCCGACCGCGACGAACGTCTTCGTGATTGCCCAGCAATATGGCGTCTGGGTCGAGCGCGCCTCCGCCTCGGTCCTGGTGACCACGGTCACGTCGGTGGGAACGGTGACGCTGCTCCTGTTCCTGATTACCTCAGGGTTCCTGCCGGCCGATCCGTTCCCGCAGTGAACGCGGGACGCCGGTCAGGCCCGCACCCGGGCTCAGCCCCTCGCGCATGGCGAACTGGCGCAGGAACGGCAGCGCGCGCAACGCGCCGAGCCCCGCCGAACGCGCCATCTGGCTGGGCAGGAAGTCGGCCAGCAGCGACCGGTTCAGCAGATCGACGCCGATGGTGCGCGAACGCACGTCCGAGCGCCGCGCGGCGTCGTAGCGCAGGAGCGTGATGCGGGCACCCGGGTCGTCGCGGCTCTCGCAGGCCAGACGCACGATGTCCTCGCAGTCCCTGAGACCCAGATTGAGCCCCTGCGCGCCGATCGGCGGGAAGACATGGGCTGCTTCGCCGACGAGGGCGAGACGATCGCCGGAAAAGCGGGCCACCGACGCGCCGGAGAGCGGAAAGCGCTGGATCGGCTCCTCCACGTCGACCGCACCGAGCATCGAATGCATGCGATCCTCGATCAGCCGCGACAGTTTCTCGGGCGACAGTTCCGCATAGAGTTCGGCGAGCTTCGGCTCCTCCACCCAGACCAGGGACGATTTGCGGCCGGGCAACGGTACTTGGGTGAACGGCCCGGAGCGGGTGTGGAATTCCGTCGAGATCGACTGATGGTCGATGCGGTGGCCGAAATTCAGCACGATAGCAACTTGCGGATAGGCCCATTCGCGCAGGCCGATCCCGGCCGCCTCACGCATCGGCGAGCGGCGACCGTCGGCGGCGACCACGAGATCGACCGCGAGGCTGCCGCCATCGGCAAGCTCCACGACGGCGCGCTCGCCCTCTATCCGGTAGCTGCGGGCAACCGTGTCGCGCCTGTCCAGCCGCGGCTCGTCCGCAGCCCGCTCCTTGAGCGCGGCGAGGAGATCGCTGTTGAGGACGTTGTAGCCAAAGGCGGACAGGCCGATCTCGCTCGCTCGAAACTCGACGGTCGGAGCGCGAAGGAGGCGCTTCGTGTCGTCGATGAGCCGCATGACGGCCAGGGGCTGGGCCTTGCTGCCGAGCGCGTCGAAGACGCCGAGATCGGACAGGAACGCCACCGAGCGCCCGATGAGCGCCGTGCTGCGCCGGTCGGCCGGTGCCTCGGGCGCGACCAGCACCGTGTCGAAACCGGCTTGCGCCAGGGACAGCGCCGTAGCGGTTCCAGCCAGCCCGCCGCCGATGACAGCAATTTCTCTACGTTCCATGCCTTGCGGTCCAGATCCGGTGACAGATGCGGCCAAAACCCGCTCATAATGCGCGTGGCCGTTCGTTTCGCTTGGAATTCGCACATACGCCCGTTACAGCGGATGACAATGGCCCGTCGCTGCACCACGCCGCCATGCGACGAATCGATCCGGACATGTGATGGCAGACGCAGTCAGAAAATTCGACAAATGGCGCGCCTTTGGCGTGCATCTCCTGACCGCGAGCGGGGCGTTCCTGGCGTTCATGTCGCTGATCGCCGCCGGAGAGGGGCGCTGGGTGGCCATGTTCGGTTGGCTGGGCCTGGCCCTGTTCGTCGACGGCATCGACGGACCGATGGCCCGCAAGGTCGAGATCAAGCGCGTCCTGCCGAACTGGTCGGGGGACGTCCTGGATGCCGTGATCGACTACGCGACCTTCGTCATGATCCCGGCCGTGGGCCTCTATCTGTCCGGGCTGATCGGCGAGCCGTGGTCGGGCGTGGCCGCGGCGCTGATCGTGATTTCGAGCGCGATCTACTACGCCGACACGCGGATGAAGACGAAGGCCAATTATTTCCGCGGCTTTCCAGTCGCCTGGAACATGGTGGTCTTCACCTTCTTCGCCGTGCAGCCGAGCCAGGCGGTGGCCTTCGGATTCGTGGTCGTGTGCACGGTCGCGACGTTCCTCCCGATCCAGTTCCTGCATCCGGTCCGCGTGGTGCGGCTGCGCTGGCTCAACCTGTCGGTTGTCGCCGTCTGGTCGGTGCTGGGGCTGATCGCCCTCGTCAACAATTTCGACAGTCCGGACTGGGTGCGCTGGGGACTTGTGGCGAGCGGCGTCTATCTGTTCGCCATCGGCGGCGTCGTCCAGCTGCTGGACCGCATGCGCCGCTGAGCGGACAAATCAGGGAGACAGGCATGAGCAAGGCAATCATGGTCCACGAGGTGGGCGGACTGGACGTGATGAAGTGGGAAGAGCACGATCCGGGCCAGCCGGGCGATGGCGAGGTTCGTGTCCGGCAGACCGCCGCCGGCGTGAACTTCATCGACGTCTATTTCCGCACCGGTGTCTACAAGGCGCCGCAGATGCCCTTCGCCCTCGGCAAGGAAGGCGCAGGCGTGGTCACCGCCGTCGGCCCGGGCACCGACCGCTTCAAGGTCGGCGACCGCATCGCGTATAATGGTGTTTCCGGCAGCTATGCCGAGGAAGTGGTGGTGGCCGCCGACAAGGCCGTGAAGATCCCCGATTCCATCGATGACCAGACCGCCGCCGCCATCATGCTGAAGGGGATGACGGCCGAATATCTCCTGCGCCGCACCTTCAAGGTCGGACCGGAGACGGTGCTGCTGTTCCACGCCGCCGCCGGCGGCGTCGGTCTCATCGCCGGCCAGTGGGCCAAGCATCTGGGCGCGACGGTGATCGGCACGGCGGGCTCGCCCGAAAAGTGCGCGCTGGCGCTCGAGAACGGCTACGACCACGTGATCAATTATCGTGACGAGGATTTCGTCGAGCGGATCCACCAGATCACCGACGGCCGCAAATGCGACGTGGTCTACGATTCCGTCGGCAAGGACACCTTTCCGGGCAGCCTCGACTGCCTGAAGGGCCGCGGTCTCTGGGTGAGCTTCGGACAGTCGTCGGGCGGCGTGCCGCCGTTCGACATCGGCATCCTGAACCAGAAGGGCTCGCTGTTCGCCACGCGGCCGAGCCTGTTCGGCTACAACACCAATCGGGACGAACTCGATGCGTCGGCGAGGGCCCTGTTCGATGTCGTCGGCTCGGGTGCGGTGAAGATCACCATCGGCCAGACCTATCCGGTCGCCGAGGCCGCCCAGGCGCATCGCGACCTCGAGGCGCGTCGCACCACCGGCGCGACCATTCTCACGATGTAGCTCATCAGACCACGGATCCGCCGGCGGGTTGTCGCTGGCAGATCCGTCAAGATTGAGTCCGTGCCGCTGCCTCGACGAAGGATTCGCGCCACGCCGCCGATCAATCCCCGCCGTCGAGAATCACGGCGCGCGCCCTGGCGTATTTTTCCAGCCGCCGTTCATCGTCTTCCGTCACCGTGCCGAGACGGGTGCGGTCGGAATTGTCGGCCAGATCCGCCAGCTTCACCGTGCGGGCCAGTTCGTTGGCCCGGGCCCGGCGGACGGCGTCGAAATAGTCCTCACCCTCGCGATGGGTCAGGGCGTCGACGGCATCGACGATCTGCCGGGAGAACCCTTCGTCGCGCAGGCGCGCCAACGTCCAATCATCGCTGTCCTCGACCACGTCATGCAGCAGGGCGACGATCTTCGCCTCGCGGCCGTGAACCGCGTCGCAGACCCGGACGGGATGAGCGATGTAGGGGGCGCCGGCCTTGTCGATCTGCCCGGCATGGGCACTTTCCGCGATGGCGCGTGCCCGCTCGATCGTCGTCATCGCCGATCCTCCTGGACGTTACATGACTGCGATAAAACGAATTTGGGTCGGTCAAAGGAGAAGGCAGCCGGAAAGGGGGGAGGCCCCATCCAACTGCCTCTCTGCATTCGCCAGCGCGGGTCAAATTGGGAGGAAAACCTGCCGCCGATACTTCTTCCAATGCCCCAAGGTCAGATCCGATCCCTCTCGCGGCCCCGTCTTTTCATAGCCGACTACACTGACCGACGGCTGTCAGCCCGGGGCGCTGCGCCGTCTGGCGACCAGCGTGGCCATGGCCATGCCCGCCAGCATCATCGGCACGAAGACCAGCGTACCCGGCGCAGCCAGCGTGAGAGCCGTCCAGGCCGGACCGGGGCAGAAGCCGCCGATGCCCCAGCCGATGCCGAAGGTGGCAGCGCCCAGGCTCAGGTTGCGATCCACGTCGCGGCGCGTCGGCAACTGGAAATCGGCATACAGAAACGGGCGGCCGCGCGGCAGGACGATCCTGTAGCCGATGAAGGTCGTGAGCGCGGCACCGCCCATGACGAAGGCGAGGCTGGGATCCCATGTTCCCGCGACATCGAGGAAGTTCAGGACCTTGGCCGGGTCGGACATGCCGGCGAGGATCAGCCCGACACCGAAGAGGAGCCCTGCGAGGAAGCCGAAGAGAGGACGCATGGTGATCTTCCTCAAACGAGATGGCGCAGGACGAAGACCGTCCCTGCGGCAAAGGCCATGAAAATCAGGACCGCGACGAGCGAGCGGCCCGAAAGGCGGGCCAGGCCGCAGACGCCGTGTCCGCTGGTGCAGCCCGAGCCGGTGATCGTGCCGAAGCCGACCAGCAGGCCGGCGATCCCCATGGCGACCAGATTGGACGGCACGGTCTGGGTGACCGGACCACCCGTCACGGCCACGACGAGGAGGGGCGCGGCGACAAGACCGAGGATGAAGGCGAGACGCCAGATCCAGTCATCCCGGCCGGCGGGCAGGGCACCGGTGGTAATGCCCGATATGCCGGCAATCCGCCCGAACAGAAGCATGACGAAGACGGCGGACAGGCCGATGAGGATGCCGCCCGCCAGCGAGGCGAATGGCGTGAAGGGAGTTATGGTGTCGAGCGGCACGTCGTCTGCTCCTTGAGCTCATGGGACCGTCGGGTACGGGACGGTCAGGCCAGGAAGGCCTGACCGCTTTTCACCAGCATGTAGATCGCGACCAGCATGATGAGGCCGGCAAAGGCGACATTCAGCGCGCCCTTGCGACCGGACAGCCAGCGGGCAACGAAGGCTCCGCCGACACCGCCGGCCAAACCGCCAGCCACGAAGACCAGGGCCAACGGCCAGTCGACATAGCCCGACAGTGCGTAATTCAGCGATGTCGTCAGCCCGAAGGCGGCAATGGCGACGAGGGACGTGCCGATCGCCTTGAGCACCGGCATGCCGGTGGAGGCGACGAGGCTGGGGACGATCAGGAAGCCGCCGCCGATCCCGAAGAAGCCGGAGAACGCCCCGGTGCCGGCGCCGTAGCCTAGCACCTTCGGCGCATTCTCGCGGTTGCATTCCACATCAGCGTCGCCGGTGTGGCCGCGGCTGCGGAACATCATCACGCCGACGCCGATCATCAGCAGGGCGAAGGCGAACAACAGCTGCTCGCCGTCGATCATCTTGCCGACGGTCGAGCCGGCGAGGGCGCCGACGATCCCGGCACCGCTGTAGACGACGGCACACCGCCATTTCACGTTGCCGAGCCGGGCATGGGTGACGAGATTGCCGGCCGCGTTGGCCGCCACGGCGAAGGCGCTGGTGCCGATGGCCATGTGCGGGCTGGAGACGCCGACGAGATAGACCATCAGCGGCACGGCCAGGATCGACCCGCCGCCACCGAACAATCCGAGCGACAACCCGACCAGCGAGCCAGAAAAGGCACCAAGGAGATACTGGACGAGGCTGAGGGTCATGGCGAAGAGCTCGTGGCTGCGACAGACGCCATCGGGCGTCGGCGAGGAAACGTTGGGGCTGCCGGACAATCGGCAGCCCCCGAGGCCGTGATGGGGTCGCGGCGGTCAGTCCTTGAGCGGCAGCCCGTGATCGCACCAGGCCTTCAGGCCACCCTCGATCGGCTTGGCGTCATATCCCATTTCGGTCAGTGTCCTGGCCGCCAGGGCGGCGCGCGCGCCGGAAGCGCACAGCACATGGACCGGCATGCCACCGCCATGCGCCCTGGTCAGGGGCGGATGGGCGCTCTCTGCCGAGGGATCGGCCCGCGCTTCCAGGAATCCGCGCGGAACGTGGACGGCGCCCGCGACCTCGCCGCTCTCGGCCAGTTCGCCGGTCTCGCGGACGTCGAGGATGACTCCGTCCGCGGCATGGGCGTCTGCGGGCGCGACGACCCCGGTCGTCGCCTTCGCTTCGGCCACGTAGTCCTGCATGGTCTTGTGCATCGGTTGCTCCTCAGAAACGGTTTGCCGGGATCTTGAAGTAATGGTTGCCGTCGCTCTCGGCCGGCGGCAGGCGACCGCCGCGCAGATTGACCTGCAAGGCATGGAGCATGCGGTCGGGCAGGTCGAGGGTCGCGTCCCGCTCGTCGCGGATACGCACGAAGTCGGCCTCGTCCTTGCCATCGCCGACATGGACGTTGTCGCGGCGATGCTCGGCGACGGTCGCTTCCCAGCGAATCTCGTCGCGCGATCCGGCGCCGTAATCATGGCCCACGAACAGGCGTGTGTCCCCCGGCAGCGACAGGATCTCGCGGATGCTCGCCCACAGGATCCGGGAGGAGCCACCCGGGAAATCGGCCCTGCTGGAGCCCATGTCGGGATACATCAGCGTGTCATGGACGAAGGCCGCGTCACCTGCCAGATAGGTGATCGAGCCCAGCGTATGGCCCGGCGAGAGCATCACGCGGACATCGATGTCGCCGATCCGGAACGTGTCGCCGTCGTTCCACAGCCGGTCGAAGTCGCGGGCCGGATCGAAGGCATCCGGCAGATTGTAGAGTCCGCGCCAGAGTTCGGAGATCTCCACGACCTTGCTGCCGATCGCCGCCGGTACCCCGAGCTGTTCCTTCAGATAGGCAGAGGCCATCATGTGGTCTGCATGGGGATGGGTGTCGAGAATCCACTCGACGTCGAGCCCTTCACGGGCGACATGCGCCAGGATCTCGTCGGCGCTTTCGGTCGAGGTGCGGGCCTCGGCGGGATTGAAGTTCAGGACGACGTCGATCAGCGCCGCCTTGCGGGTTGCGGGGTCCGCACAGACATACTGGATGGAGCCTGTGTCCTCTTCGTAGAAACCCCAGATGTCCGGCGATCCTGCGCCGCTGGATGGGCTGTGGCGGGTCAACATGCGAAATTCTCCCAGCTTCGTGCGCTGCGGCGGGCTTATGAGTGATGCGATGGTCGCATGACCCGGGGCCGACCGATTTGCGTTGAGGCAAATCACTTCCGTATCTGCCGCTGCCGGTGTATATATGCGTCATGCCTAAATTAGACAACCCTAATATTAATCACGACGCGCTCGCATCGACCGAGGCGCGTGCGCTCGATGCCAAAGCGGCCGACGTGGCGGAGATGCTGTCGCTGATGGCCAATGCGCATCGGCTTCGCATCCTCTGCAAGCTGGCCGAAGGCGAGGCGTCGGTCGGCGTTCTGGTGCAGGAGGTCGGCGTCAGCCAATCAGCGCTGTCGCAGCACCTTGCGCGCCTGCGCACGGGAGGCCTCGTCAGCACCCGCCGGGAAGCGCAGACAATCTTCTATTCGCTGGCGAACGACGAGACGCGCGCGATCATGGACGCGCTGTACCAGGTATTCTGTGCACCGAGCGCTGGGTCGAACGGGTAGCGGCTGCTCGCAACCTTCGCCATGGGGAGCGCAGTCATCACGTCTCATCACGTTCGCATCATTGGACGATCTGCGTGGGTTGCAGGGCTGGGCCGCCAGGCCAGTTGTGCTCGCAAGCCGGCCGCGGATCTGCGGCTCGGTCCCCGCAGCTTTGGAGGTCCCATGCGACATCTCGCACTTTCCCTTGCAACAGCCACCATGCTGACTGCCGTCCCCGCGCTGGCGCAGAGCGACAACGGCGACATGCGGCCGTCTGTCGTCACCGCGGCACCCCATGGCGCGGACCAGCAGCCGGCCTTCGAAGGGCAGACCCGCGCGCCGCAGCCGGCCGAGGACGTGGCCGTGACGACGAATGTCGTGGCCGACGGCCTGCCACGCCTGTGGTCGATGGAGTTCCTGCCGGACGGGCGCATGCTGGTCGCGACGAAGGACGGCGCCATGCACATCGTCGGTGACGACGGCGAGCCGGGCGAACCCCTTGCCGGCGTGCCGGAAGTCGACGCCGCCGGGCAGGGCGGACTTCTGGACATCGCCCTTGCGCCCGATTTCGCCGAGAGCAACACGATCTTCTTCTCCTTCGCCGAACCGCGCGGCGGCGGCGAGAACGGCACGAGTGTCGTCAGGGCGCAGCTGAGCACGGACGACGCCGGCTCGGGCGCGCTGGAAGACGTCACCGTGATATTCCAGCAGACGCCGGCCTATGCCGGTGACAAGCATTTCGGCTCGCGGCTGGCCTTCGCGCCCAATGGCGAATTGTTCGTCACCGTCGGCGAACGCTCCGACACGCCGATCCGCGATCAGGCGCAGGATCCGAGCTCGGGTCTCGGCAAGATCTTCCGGATCCGCCAGGATGGTTCGCCGGCCGAAGGCAGTCCCTTCCTCGATGCAGCGGACGCCCAGCCGGAGATCTGGTCCTACGGCCACCGCAACCTGCAGTCGGCAGTGGTCGATGACGAGGGTCAGCTCTGGACCGTCGAGCACGGACCGAAGGGCGGCGACGAACTGAACCGGCCGGAGCAGGGTGTGAACTACGGCTGGCCGGTGATCACCTATGGCGTCGCCTATAGCGGCGCGCCGGTCGGCGAGGGCATCACGGCCCAAGACGGCATGGAGCAGCCGACCTATTACTGGGATCCGGTCATCGGCCCATCCGGCATGGCGCAGTATCAGGGCGACGAGTTCCCTGAATGGCAGGGCGCATTTCTGGTCGGCGGACTAGTGACCCAAGGCCTCGTGGTCCTTCGCATGGAGGACGGGCGCGTCGCCACCGAGGAGCGCGTGCCGCTCGATGCCCGCATCCGCGACGTGAAGGTCGGCCCCGACGGCGCCATCTACGCCGTGACCGAGTCGCGCAACGGCGGCGGCAGCACGATCGTCCGGCTGACCGCCGGTTCCGAAAGCTAAAGCCGCATCACCTCGAACTTGGAGCGGACGGATGCAGGCCCGCTCCACACGAACGAAAAAGGGGCCGCCCTCAAGAGGAGCGGCCCGTTCGCTTCGTCGCATCGTCAACCACCGTTCCGGCGGATGCAGGTCTGTCAGGCGGCATCCCGCAGCGCGGCATCGTTGCTCGGCGCGTCCTGATCGGTCATTGCCTCGATATCGCTCTCTACCAGCGCCGCGTGAAGCGTGCGCAGGGTCAGGTCGTAATCCTTATCGTCGATCACGAACTGCAGATCGACGCGGCGCGTCAGGTCCTGCATGCCGAGCGGCGAGATGCCCACCTCGGACAATGCCGAGAGCGCGCGCAGGGTCAGCCCCGGTGCCGTGAGGTTGCGGCCGATCACCGAAACGATCGCCACGCGCTCGATCTCGATCTCCGAGGCCGGGAAACGTTCTGTCAGGTCGCGCTCGACGCGTTTCAGCGACTTCATCGAGCCGTCGATGAAGTGGGTGATGGTGTTGGCGTTGCAGGTCTTCGTGACGATCCGCATCTTGTGGCGCGTCAGGACCTCGAGGATCGCCGCGTCGTAGCCCTTCACGCCGACCATGTCCTGCTCGAAGAACTGCAGGGCGAAGACACCGCGCAGGCCGGCGATCATGTCGACGCGCGGCTTCGGCGCGCCGCGCTCGTCGAGGATCAGCGTGCCGGAATCCTGCGGTCGGAACGCATTGCGGACCCGCAGCGGGATGCCGGCCTGGCGCAGACCCTTCGCCGCGCGGGGATGGATCGCTTCCATGCCCATGTTCGACAGCTGATCGGCCACATCGTAATTGGTGCGGCCGATGACCCGGACCTTGTCGAGGCCGACCGTCTTCGGGTCGGCACTGCAAAGGTGGAACTCCTTGTGGATCACCGCCTCGCGGGCCTCGGTGAGAGCCGCGACACGGGCGAAGGTCACCTCGGTGTAGCCCCGGTCATGGCTCTTGACGAGCGACTCGCGGCACTGGGCGTAACCTGGCAGGATCGGCATCTCGGTGGCGAAATCGACATCCTCGAGCGCGGTGCAGATCCGCTCGTCCAGCGACGGCTGGCTGTCGTCGCGCCAGCCCGTCAGGTCGACGAAGCGGGCGTTGACGCCGCGATTGCGCAGCAGCAGTGCCGTCACCATCGCCGAATGCGCCTCGCCGAGCGCCGACACCATCTCGCGGACGGTCATCAGGTGCTCTTCGAGACGGAACTGGCCGTAGGAGCAGAGACGGCTGAGATCGATCAGGCAGCTGCGTACACCCTCGATCCGCTCGCGCACGAAATCGTCGGCGGCGCGGCGATCACCGGTATCGTCCAGGACCTTGGCGTTGATCGCCTGCATGTCGCGGCCAACGGCCGTCAACGCATCGCCCCAGGCCCATTCGGAATCGGTGCTGGCGAAAAGGGCATGGACGCCCGGCTCGCCGGTCTTCTTGTGCTCGAGCAGCTTGTCGGTGATGCCGCCATAGGCGGACACGACGAATATCCGGTTGTAGAGATCGGCGCCCTTGCGGCTGCCGATCAGGACGTTCTCCAGCAATTCCTCATGCCGGAGCATGGATGTTCCGCCGATTTTCTCGACTGTATGGTTATTCATGGGTTCTCTCTCCGGGCACGCTCAAACGGGCGTGCGCCGAGTTGGACGGGCATGTTGCCCGTTCGCGTTTCGGGCGTCGGCGCCAAGCGGAACATCAGGCTCTCGCTTGCGCAGATCGGGGCATACGGGCGGCACGTCGCCGCCCGGACGCTGCTAGATCGCTTCGCCTTCGAGAGCGTAGGCACCGGTCGCGTCGTGAACTTCCTTGCCGTTGAGCGGCGGATTGAACACGCAGGCGACCGACATCTCGGTCTTCGGCCGGACGATGTGCTGGTCATGCTTGTCGAGGACGTACATGACGCCCGGCCGCAGGTCGTGGACCTCGCCCGTCGCCTTGTCCTCGATCGTGCCTTCGCCCGAGACGACATAAACCGACTCGAAATGGTTCTTGTAGTGAAAGTGGTTCTCGCCACCGGCGTAGAGCGTGGTGATGTGGAACGAGAAGCCGACATTGTCCGACTTGAGGAGGAGACGGGTGGAATCCCATCCCTCCGACTTGACGAGGCGTTCGGTCTTGCGGGCTTCTGCGAGATCTCTGACGATCATGATCTGACTCCTGTTCGGATACGGGTGCGGGGCGCGGTCGGCGGCCTATTCGGCCGCGACGCGGGCCGGCTCGCGCAGGGTGACCTCGAAGGCCTCGGCGACGATGTCGAGGCCGCGGGCGAACACCTCGTCCGTGATGGTCAGCGGAGCCAGCACCTTGACGATCTCGTCGGACGAGCCGGCCGTCTCGATGATCAGGCCGCGCTCGAAGGCGGCGGCGCAGATGGCGGCAGCCTTGTCGCCGGAACCGGTGTCGATGCCGCGCATCATGCCGCGACCCTTCACCCGGAAGCCGTAGCTCTCGGCGATGCCGCTCAGGCGCTCGTTCAGGACATCGGCCTTGCGGCGGATCTCCTTGGCGAAGCTGTCGTCGGCCCAGTACTTCTCCAGCGCCGCGCGGGCGGTGACGAAGGCATGGTTGTTGCCGCGGAAGGTGCCGTTGTGCTCGGCCGGCGTGAAGACGTCGTACTCCGGCTTCACCAGAACCATCGACAGCGGAAGGCCAAAGCCCGACAGAGACTTCGCCATGGTGACGATGTCCGGCTGGATGCCGGCGAACTCGAAGGCGAAGAAGTCGCCGCTGCGGCCGCAACCGGCCTGGATGTCGTCGATGATCAGCAGGGCGCCGTGCTTCTTGGCGATCGCGGCGAGGCGCTGCAGGAATTCCTTGGAGGCGACGTTGAGGCCACCTTCGCCCTGAATGCACTCCAGGAGGATAGCCGCCGGCGCGTCGACGCCGCTCGAGGTGTCGCCGAGCATGTCGTCCAGCATCTGGGCGCTGTCGACGCCTTCGCCATGGAAGCCGTCATAGGCCATGCGGGTGACGCCCGACAGCTGGCTGCGCGAGCCGGCCCGCTGCGAACCATTGCCGGTGGCGGCGAGCGCCCCGGTGGTCACGCCGTGATAGCCGTTGGTGAAGGCGATGACGTTCTCGCGGCCGGTGGCCTTGCGGGCCAGCTTCAGCGCTGCCTCGACGGCGTTGGCGCCGGTCGGGCCCTGGAACATCATGCGGTAGTCGAGACCACGCGGCTTCAGGATGCGTTCGCTGAAGGAGATCAGGAACGCTTCCTTGGCCTCGGTGAACATGTCGAGACCGTGCGTGACGCCGTCGGACATGATGTAGTCGACGAGGGCCGACTTCATGTCCGGATCGTTGTGACCGTAGTTCAGGGATGCGCAGCCGGCGAGGAAATCGATATATTCGCGGCCCTCGACATTCGTCAGCGTGGCGTTCTGCGCCGTGCGGAACACTGTCGGGAAGCTGCGGCAGTAGCTGCGAACCTCGGACTCGAGGCGTGCGAAGGTGGCGGCGCCCGTCGTGGCGGGCGTTTCAGTGTGATTCAGCATGGTTCATTCCGTTGGTTGCGAACGGAGCCCGCGGCGGCGCGGGCATCATCGTTCCAGTCATATTCCGGTGGCGGGCCCCGCGAACTGGCCGCGTGGCAGGCCGTCAGGCGGCTTTGGCCGTCGTCTGTTCCGGCACGTCGTCAGTGTCTGCGGCAGTGGTTTCGCCGGTCTCGATCGGAGCGATCGTCAGCATGTGCTCGCTGTCGTGGTCGCCCGAGAAATGCTCGTCTCCGCAGAGCCAGACCTTGTCCGAGATGGTCGCGTCGAATTCGTCCGCAACGCCCTCGAACATGCGCCAGGACGATGTGTTGTCCGGCGTGATCGTGGTCTTCAGCCGCTCCACGCCTGCGCAGGATTCGCTGGTCAAGAGATTGGCGATCAGGCGGCGCGCCAGACGGCGACCGCGTGCCGCTTCGGCCACGGCGACCTGCCAGACGAACAGTGCCTCCGGCTCTTCAGGCGGGCGATAGGCCGACACCCAGCCGACGATCTCGCCGTTCAGTTCGGCCAGCATGCAGGTGCTGGCGAAGTGCGTGCACTGGAGATAGTTGCAGTACAGCGAATTGTCGTCCAGCGCCTCACAGGAGTCGATCAGGTCATGCACCGCCTGGCCATCCTCGCGGACGGGGTGGCGAAAGGTCAAAGGGTCAGACACGCTGGCCAGTTGCGGACGGGGACCTTGGTCGGACTTCTGCATGGGCACGCCTCGTGCGTTGTTACGTTGGGCGGAATATTTGTCTCATCGAAGGGATAGTCAACCACCACGGCGCGCATTCAGGCAGGATGCGCGGGGATTCGGCACCTTCGAAAACATCGAATAACCTCATGTTATCAGTGAATTGATCGATTTCCGCCAAGGCTTAGAAAAATTTCTGATGACGGATTGGGCGCCCGGAGGTCATTCGCTGGTCAAATGAAATCTCGAAACATCCCGAAGAATCAGTTTGATCGTCGAAGGACCCCTCGTTTATATAGCCGCGCCGCCAGGGGGCGGCAGAGGCCGAGTGCCTTGCAGACGATCGGATCGGGGTTGAACGGAACATGGAGGATCGGGGACGGCAGGCTTTGATCGCCCTCAGGCGGATCATCCGAGCCATGGAGTTCAGTGCCCGGCGACTGGCGAAGGAGACCGGGCTGACCAGTTCGCAACTGACCGTCCTGCGCATCCTGCGCCAGGGCGAACTGACCCCGAGCGCCATCGCGACCCAGATCGGCCTGACCCAGGCCACCGTCACCACGCTGATCGACCGGCTGGTCGAACGGGGCCTGGTGCAGCGACGCCGGGGCGAGAGCGATCGCCGGCATATCTGGATCGACCTGACTGCCGAGGGCCATGCCATGATCGAGAGCATGCCGCCCGATCTGCAGGTCAGCTTCCAGAACGAGTTCGACCGCATGCAGGACTGGGAGCAGGCGATGGTCGTCGCCAGTCTCGAGCGCATGGCGGGACTTCTGAACGCCGACCGCATCGATGCCGGTCCGGTCCTGGAGTTCGGCGAGATCGGGACGCCCCGGCCGTAGCGCGCGGAGTTGCCGACACCATCGAGGCGAGTTGCGCAGACGCGACGGTCTCGCCGTAGTGTGCATCCGCCCGTCTGCGCCATGTCACTCTTCACAGGGCCGAAGCGGCCCTCTCAGCCGCACCGGCCATTTGTGCGGCGCCAATGCTAGCGCGTGACGAGTTCCGGCCCCATGAGGCTGTAGGGCAGGAAGGTCGAGAGGGCCGGCACGTAGGTTACGAGGATCAGGAACAGGAACAGGACCCCGACGAAGGGTAGCGCTGCCCGGACCACCTGGACGAGGCTCATGCCGGTGATGCCCGACGTGACGAACAGGTTGAGGCCGATCGGCGGCGTGATCATGCCGATCTCCATGTTCACCACCATGATGATGCCCAGGTGCACCGGATCCACGCCGAGCTCCATGGCAATCGGAAACACGACCGGCGCGACGATCAGGAGGAGGCCCGAGGGCTCCATGAACTGGCCGCCGATCAGCAGCAGGATGTTCACGGCGATCAGGAAGGTGAACCAGTCGAAGCCGGCGCCCAGCATCAGGTCGGTGATCGCCTGGGGGATCCGCTCGGCGGTCAGGACGTGCGCGAAGAGCAGCGCGTTGACGATGATGAACATGAGCATCACCGTCGTGCGCGACGCTTCCACCATCACCTTGCGCGTGTCCTCGTTGAAGAAGGCGCGGCCAACATTGCGCAGTGACAGCCAGATATTGCGTCCCCATACCGGCAGGCCGGCACCCAGATGGCCGAGGACGCCCGCCACACCCGTCTTCTCGCCGCGCCACAGGGTGTAGGCAACGACGAGGATCGCCGAGATGATGCCGCCGATGGTCGCGCGTTCGGCGAAGCTCAGCGAGGCACCGGTGGGCGCGTCGGTGGCGAAGAAAGACAGGATCATCCAGACGAAGAAGAAGGCGACGCCGTAGACGATGGCCGAGAAGCCGACGCGGGCCTTCACACTGTCGGTGGGCAGCACCCAGGGAATGCCCTTCATCGGCCCCATGTCGCGATAGACGAAGATCGCGACAAAGAACGCGTAGACGGCGGCCACGGCCGCGGCCTCGGTCGGCGTGAAGACGCCGCCATAGATGCCGCCAAGGATGATGACGATCAGGAACAGGCCCCAGCCGGCATCCTTGCCGTGATGGATGATATTGCCGAAGCCGTGCCAGGGCTCGGCAGGCAGGTTCTTGATCCGCGCCATGACATAAATGGCGATCATCAGCATGAGGCCGGCGACCGCGCCGGGAATCACGCCGGCCAGGAACATGCGCCCGACCGAGACGTCGGTGGCGGCCGAATAGACGACCATCACGATCGAGGGCGGAATGAGGATGCCGAGCGTGCCGGCATTGGCAATGATGCCTGCCGCGAAATCCTTGCTGTAGCCGACCTTCTGCATGCCGGCGATGGCGATGGTGCCGATCGCGACGACCGTGGCGGGCGAGGAGCCAGACAGTGCCGCGAACAGCATGCAGGCCAGCACCGAGGCCATGGCGAGGCCGCCACGGAAATGGCCGACCGCGGCGATGGCGAAATTGATCAGACGCCGGGCGACGCCGCCGGTCGACATGAAGGCCGAGGCCAGGATGAAGAACGGGATCGCCAGCAGCGTGTAGTTCTGCGAGGCCGTGAACAGCTGCAGCGCCACCGAGGACATCGAATCCGTCGAGAAGAACGCGATCAGGATGACCGAGGACAGGCCGAGCGAGATCGCGACCGGGACGCCGAGGAACAGGAGGCTCAGGACGAGGATGAAGAGAAGGGCAGTTTCCATCCGTCGTCAGTCCTTCAGCACGTCTTTGTTTTCCGCCACGAGGTCTTCCGCCTCGTGGCTGGCGATGATGAGCTCGCGCTCGCCGTTCCAGATCTGGACCAGCCCCTGCAGGGCACGGAAGGCCAGCATGGAAAGCCCGATCGGCAGGATCAGATAGGCAATCCAGCGCTGCACGCGCTCCTGCATGCCGAAGGCTTCCTGAATGAAGACAGGATAGCGCAGATCGTCGAGGCCGAGGCCGAGGTCGAAGAATCGCTTCCAGTAGAAGATCGCCCCGCCCGAGGAATTGGCGCCGAAGATCGACAGCCAGTCGGCCGACAGGAGCATGATGGCGTAGAGCGCCGTGCAGAATGCGCCGAACAATGCCGCCACGCGGAAAAGCGGCTTGGGAAACAGGCGGATCAGGGCGTCGACGCCGAGATGGATGCCCTGCTTGAGCCCATAGCTCATGCCGAACAGGATCATCCAGGCAAAGAGAATGCGGGTCAGTTCCAGCGCACCGGTCCAGCCGCTGTTGAAGCCGTAGCGGGCGACGACCTGCGAGAAGGAGATCAGCGTGATGGCCGCGAGGATCGTGGCGAGGATGTTCTCCTCGATCCGGGTGACGATCTCGGGCCGGCGCCGTTCGGCGAGGAACAGGAGGACGACAAGCGCCAGGACGGCGAGGAACGGCCAGTAAGCGCTCATGATCTCCTCCCGAAGCCGCCGCGGCGGCCATGCTGCCTTGTCGGTGGTCGCGGCTACCGTATCCGGGTGCGAAGTGGAAGATGCCCGTCCGCGAAAGACCGATTTATTCTGTGGGGTCAGCCATGACCGCGCGGACGCCGGACCATGGCCCGGTAAAGACGACCGGACACCGCAAGGGTGCCCGGTCTCAGGTCACGTGGTCAGTTGGTGGGGTTGGCCGCCTGGGCAGCTTCGATCACGTCCTGGCCGACATCTTCGCGGAAGCGGTCCCAGACCGGCTTCATGGTCGCGACCCACTGTTCCCGCTGCTCCGGCGAGAGCTCGCGGATGGCCGAGCCGGAATCGAGGATGTTCTGGCGATTCTTGGCCTCGGTATCGGCCACGTTGTCGTTCGCCGTCTTCGTCACTTCGTCGACGATGGATAGGAACTGGTCGCGAACCGCCGGCTCCAGCCCGTCCAGCCACTCGGTGGAGGTGACGAGCAGATAAGCCAGGGAGGCGTGGTTGGTCTCGGTGATGCCGTCCTGCACCTCGAAGAACTTCTGGGTGTAGATGTTGGACCAGGAGTTTTCCTGGCCGTCGACGACGCCGGTCTGCAGGGCCTGGTAGACCTCCGAGAACGCCAGCTTCTGCGCCGACGCGCCCATCGCCTCGATCATCGCCTCGGCGACGTCGGAGGTCTGGATGCGGAACTTCAGGCCGTTGGCATCGCTGGGCACTTCCAGCGGCTTGTTGGCCGAGAACTGCTTCATGCCCGACAGCCAGTAGCCGAGGCCGGTGTAGCCGACGTCTTCCATGACGGTGAGCAGTTCCTTGCCGGTGTCGCTGTTGTTGAAGGTCTGGACCGCCGACAGATCGTTGAACAGGAACGGCAGATCGTAGAGTCGGTACTTCTTGGTGTAGGCCTCGAACTTCGACAGCGAAGGCGCGGCGAGCTGCACGTCGCCCAGCAGCAGGGCCTCCAGCACCTTGTCGTCGTCGAACAGGGTGGTGTTCGGGAACACCTCCATGCAGGCGGTGCCGTTCATCTCCTCGTTGACGCGATCGGCGAGCAATGTCGCGGCGTCGCCCTTGGGATGGCCGGTTGCGGCAACGACGTGGCTGAACTTGATGACCATCTCGCCGTCGTCGCAGCCTGCCGACTGCGCCATGGCAGTCGAGGCCGTGAGGCCCAGGGCAAACGTCGATACGGCGCTCAGTAGCAGCTTCTTCATCATGAAAACTCCGGTGTTGTCCCAGTCGGGCCCGAGGATACAGGGGACGACCGGCCAAAGCCGGGCGCGCATCCATTGTCGCAATCGGGTGGTGACATCTGCCGGATCGCGCCTTCGGCCCCGCGTGCAACACACGGGCCGAAGGGCTCATTCCTCCCGGCAACGGCCTCCCACCGTTGCAATTTGCCAAGGGAAGCAAATGGCGCCGGGCTTGGCAAGCACTGCAACCGATGGCGGTTTTCTTCTGACGGCGCAGACGGGCGCCCGGTGGGCTCTAGCCGGCGGCGCCGAACGCCTTGAAGGCGACGGTGGTGAAGGTGTCGGCGACACCGTCCAGCACCTGCAGCTTCTCGGTGACGAAATGACCGAGATCGCGCCCGTCATCGAGATAGAACTTGGCGATCAGGTCGTAATGGCCGGAGGTCGAATAGACCTCCGACATCTCCTCCACCGATTCCTGCAGGTCGCTGGCGACCGTATAGGCGGCGCCGGGCCGGCATTTGAACTGGACGAAGATGGTCTGCATGGCGGGTCTCCGGCTGGTTGCGTCGTGGCTCAGAAGAAGGCCTGGAGGCCGGTCTGAGCCTTGCCGAGGATCAGCGCATGGACGTCGTGCGTGCCCTCGTAGGTGTTGACGGTCTCCAGGTTCTGGGCGTGGCGCATGACGTGGTACTCGCCCATGATGCCGTTGCCGCC
>NZ_JAZHLI010000046.1:0-38644 GCF_036549475.1 Aurantimonas sp. A2-1-M11
ACGCCACGAAGGGTACCATGCGGGTAACTTCCGGGAAGAGCCGGGTGCGGGAAAGCCGCATGCCCGGATCTGTGAGGGCGAAGCCGAATAGCCGAGCTACTCGACCACGACCGTCGTGGAACGCTGCCTTGCCGATGTGGCCCGCACCCTCGCATGGCGCGCGACGAGCCGTTTGCGGCCGCGATCATCCCTTCGCAGTGGATCTGTTCGCACGTGTGATGGTGAAGGATGGATCGATACGCAAGGATCCGACATCCGGTGGCGGGCGCGCGGCCAGAGCGTTGAGACGCGCTGACGAAACGGTCAGTCGGCCGAGCGACCGCGGAAGTCCGACCTGCGGCCTCCAGCCGTTGTCGCAAGCGACGCCCAGTGGGCGCAATATGTCAGTGATTTCGTGTGGCTGTTGCCGTGCCATTCAACGGGGAATGGTACGCCCAAGGGGAATCGAACCCCTCTCTCCACCGTGAAAGGGTGGCGTCCTAACCGATAGACGATGGGCGCAGCGACGGCGTGTATACGGTGAGTCTCTGGTGACCGCAAGGGCGGGAAAAGGGGTTTTTCGCTCCTGCGGAAATTTCTCTGCCGGCATCACGCACGCGCAACGGTCTCGGTGGACGTGTCAGGAAACCGGCGGCAAATCAACGGCGCGCGCAGCGTCCCGGACCTATGTGCCCGGGTGCGCGATAGCCTATTTGCGACCGCGGCAGGACCAGTTCCAGTCGCGCCTGTGCCCGACATCCACGTGGATCGCCTGGGTGTGGCAATAGGTGCCGACACCGCCGCGGCCCGGCAGCGAACGGACATAGGCGGCGACGGCCATGTTGTCGGCGCCGGGGATGATGATGTCGGCGGCCTTGCAGCCCATGTGCTGCGAGCGGCGCGCGCCCTTGACGCGCTTGTTGTGGGTGGGGCTGCGATAGCCGGAGGTGACGATCACCTTGGTGCGATAGCGCTGCTCGACACTGCGCAGGATCCGCACGAGATCGGCGGGGAAGCACGACGTCTCGACGCTCTCGCGCTGGACCATGAGGCCATTGGGCGCAAGCCGGGCGAGACCCGTCGACAGCGAGGCGACGCGGTAGGAGCTCTCCATGTCCTCGATCATGTCCTCGTCGGCGGAGGCGCGCTGGCCGATCTCGAAGAGGGAGGACGGATCGACGCCCGGGAGGGCATCGCCCGCTGCGGCGGCACCCTCGCGCTGCAGGACCACGCGGCGCGACTTGCCCTTGTCGACATTGGCGATCGGCGTTCGGGCTTCCGAGCGGGCAAAGAGGGAGGAGAAGAGCGAGGTTTCGGAGGATCGGCTTCCGCCGCCAGGAGAGGACGTGTCGGTCGCATAGGCGGCAACGGCCTTGCTGTCGGTGCCTGCGGGTATGAGCGGCGTGGTCGCGGGCATCTCCGCGATGGGCGGCGGCGGCGCAGCCGCTTCGCCAGCGACCGCCGTGGCCGCAGGCGCGGCCGACGCGATCTCGACGGCCGGCGTGTCGGCGGTCTCGGCCCCGTCGGCGGCAGCGGCGCTGCCTTCGTCAAGCGAGGTAGCTGCAACATCGGCCGCGGCATCGGACGCCGAAGCCGCACCTGCAAATCCGAAGGCGGACGTGTCGTCGATGGCGGAAACGCAGCCCGACAGAATCGGCGCAGTCGACAGCAGCACTGCCAGCAGGACGTGCGGTTTCATCGCGAGGCGGCGAGTGCCTGGACGCTCATTCGTCAATCGTTTCCCCTCTCTGTGGCGCGTAGGCAAACCCGCCATTCCCGTCACGCAGCGACAGGGCAGCTGTACCGCGTCAACATGGTCCCCACCATGCGGAGCCGGAGCCACTCTCTGCCCCAGCGTCATGCCGCGCGCAACGACGTGCGAGCATTGTCTCTTAATAATGTCTTGCCGTCTATGGTGGGAATGCGGCGGCACGATGGTGGCCGCATTCCCTGTATTGTAGCCTCCTACCAGCTGCCGGTATTCTGCATCGAGGCCCAGGGCTCGGCAGGGGCCTTGGCTTCGCCCTTCTGCAGTAATTCGATGGAGATGTTGTCCGGCGACCGGACGAAGGCCATGTTGCCGTCGCGCGGCGGCCGGTTGATGGTCACGCCCTTGTCCATCAGCTCCTGGCAGGTGGCGTAGATGTCGGCCACCTCATATGCGAGATGACCGAAATTGCGCCCGCCCGAATATTCCTCCGGGTCCCAGTTGTAGGTCAGTTCCAGAAGCGGCGCCCGGGTCTCCTTGGCACCCGGCATGTCGTCCGGCCCGGCGAGGAAGATCAGCGTGAAGCGACCCTTCTCGCTCTCGACGCGGCGGGTCTCCACCATGCCCATCTTGTTGCAGTAGAAGTCGAGGGACGCGTCCACGTCGCTGACGCGGACCATCGTGTGCAGATAGCGCATTCGGTCTTGCCTCTCTTGTGATGAAGATGCGGACATTAGCGCCGTCTCACGCAGAGCCAACCCTTGTGCCGACAAAAAGCCGGGGCGGGGGGCAATCGGCCCGAACCTGGCGGGTTTTTCGGGGAGCATCGTGTGACGTGGCGCCACTCGCGGCCGGGCAGTCCGCAGGCGGCCGGTGGGCGCGCCGACGTGGTTGGCGCAGCGGCATCGGACGGGCGTCCCTTCTGTTTCTCCCGCCGCATTTCCTTGGAAAATCCCGGCCATGGCCTTGCCCCGATCGGGCTCATTGATGCTAAGTTCAGTCATTGCGATTCGGATGGTGGAAGTACAGGCGGAACCCCGAATGCCGGAGAGAAACCCCGAAAACGCCGAGGGCGGGTCCGAACGGTCCAATGCTGGGGACGTCGGCATTGCCGAAGTTTCGGGGCATATCAAATGGTTCGACGTGTCCAAGGGGTTCGGCTTCATCGTGCCCGACGATGGCGGCGCGGACATCCTCCTGCATGTCACCTGCCTGCGACGCGGCGGCCATGCGACGGCGCTGGAGGGGGCGCGCGTCGTCTGCGAGGTGCAGCAGGGCGAGCGCGGCCTGCAGGCCTTCCGGGTCCTGTCGATGGATTCGTCCACCGCCGTGCATCCCTCGCAGCTTCCACCGCCGCGCACCCATGCCGCGGTCACCGCCAGCAGCGATCTGGTCAGCGCCGTCGTGAAATGGTTCAACCGGACCAAGGGCTACGGCTTCCTGACCACGGGCGAGGGGACCGAGGACATCTTCATCCACATGGAGACCCTGCGTCGCTTCGGCATGACCGAGCTGCGGCCGGGCCAGGACGTGCTGGTGCGCTTCGGCGACGGCGACAAGGGGCGGATGGCGGCCGAGATCCATCCCGGCACCGGGCCGGTCCAGCCGCCGTCCCACTGATCTGAGGCAAGCGATGGCAATGAGACGCTCGATCCTGGCGGCAGGCTTTGCGGTGTTGGCGGTGATCGCGGCTGCCTATTACGCTGTTGCCGATGGCGGTCTGTCGACCGCGACGCTGGAGACCGCCAGCGGCAGCCACGCGATCAAGGTCGAGCTCGCCCGCACGCCCGAGACACGGGCGACCGGCCTGATGAACCGCTCTTCCATGCCGGCCGACCAGGGGATGCTCTTCGAGTTCGACGAGACCCGCCCGGTCGCGATGTGGATGAAGAACACGTTGATTCCGCTCGACATGCTGTTCATCGATCCGCAGGGCGTGGTGAAGCGGGTGAAAACCAACGCCCAGCCGCTGTCGCTCGACACGATTCCGTCGGGTGCGCCGGTCAAGTACGTTCTGGAGCTGAATGGCGGTGCCGCGGCGCGCTTCGGCGTGACGGTGGGCGACCGACTTCGCCACGAGATCATCCCGCAGCCTTGACATCCCGTCCGATGCCCGCCAAACCCCGCATCGACAGGCACGTCACCACTGTCCGGAGCGTAGCGCAGCCTGGTAGCGCATCTGGTTTGGGACCAGAGGGTCGCAGGTTCGAATCCTGCCGCTCCGACCAATGGTCGACGGACACCGGTCTGACATAGGCGCGGGCCTGCCGCGCCGCCGCCGACGAGGCTAAGATGGTTGCGAGAATCTATCGTCCGACCCGCACCGCCATGCAGTCGGGCAAGGCGAAGACCCGGGAATGGATGCTCGTCTACGAACCGCAGCAGCCCAAGCGCGTCGAGCCCCTGATGGGCTACACCTCCTCCGGTGACATGCTCTCGCAATTGCGGCTGTCCTTCGAGACTCGCGAGCAGGCGGTCGAATACGCCGAGCGCAACGATATTCCCTACAGGGTCGAGGAGCCGAAGGAGACACGGCGCCCGAAGATCGCCTACTCCGACAATTTCCGCTATGACCGGCGCCAGCCCTGGACGCACTGACCGCTAAACCGGCCGGTCCCGACGCCGGGGCCGGCAGAGTTCGGCCCCGTAGCTCAGAGGATAGAGCACCGGCCTTCTAAGCCGATGGTCGCAGGTTCGAATCCTGCCGGGGTCACCAACAATTTCAACTGTTTAAATGTTTCGCTTGCTCAGGGCAGTTGGAACTTCCGGCCGTCGTTCCAACTTTTGCGCCGGTTTCGTTCCGTCCTCGGCATGGCTCATGAGAGTGTTCGCGGCGACGTTTGCGCCACGCTTTCGCGGCAGGGGGCCGTGGGGCTTCGCCAGCGCGATCGGCCATCGGCACGCGATGCGTACGATATTCGTCACGACGACGTTGCCATCCCGGGCGAATTGGGTAGGGATCGACCCTATTCTGAAACGTTCAATTCTGCTCCGCTGTGGAGCATCGAGAGCTGATTCTCGTGGAGGTGAGCGGCGATTTGGCAAAAACTCAGCGGATCCGAGATTCTGTCCACGGGTTGATTGTGTTCGACGGGCAGGGCGAAGACGCGGCGCGCGACCAAACGGCTTGGCAACTCCTCAACACGCCGGAAATGCAGAGGCTGAGACGCGTGCGACAACTTGGCGTGTCGGAGCTCACGTTTCCCGGCGCCACACATACTAGATTTGCGCACTCCGTGGGCGTCTTCGACACCGCACGGCGATTGATCGAGGTGCTGAAGGCAAAGCTGCCGGACGATGAATGGAGGCATGATCGCGCAGATGTTGTCGTGTTCGCCGCGCTCCTTCACGACATCGGCCATGGGCCCTTTAGTCACGCATTCGAGGAGGCACAGAAGGCGCGAGGGGAGGAGAAAAATCACGAAGACTGGAGCGCGGAGATCATCCTCCAGGAAGACGGCAAGATCCGCCGAATTCTCGAGAGATTCAGGCCAGGCATGGCGCAGGATATAGCCGATCTTCTTCGGGCCGACGTCCCGCAAGATGCCTACCACGCCGTGGTTTCCAGTTCGTTTGACGCGGACCGGCTGGATTATTTGCGGAGAGATCGTCTCATGACCGGCAGCGGTGCTGGTGCGATCGATTTCGAATGGCTTCTCGATAACCTGCGGGTGGCGGCCATCCAGATCGGGGCTGACGATGACGACATATTCGACGCAGCGCAAAAGACCTTCTGCCTTGATCGGAAGGCGTTTCAGGCGGCCGAAAGTTTTCTGCTGGCCAGATATCATCTGTTCGAGCAGGTCTACCTGCACAAGACGACGAGGGGTTTCGAGCAGGCTGTAGGTCAGTTGCTGGGCTGGATCGCAGCAGCCGCGCGCGGTGGTGATCTCGGGCGGTTAGGGCTGGACCAGTTCGACCCTCTCGCGTCGTTCTTCGCCGACGGCGGCGGGACACTGGAAAACTACCTGGCATTGGACGACTCTATCGTCTGGGCTTCGGCCGCGCGGGTAGCAAAGGGTCCCGATGCGAATGCGAAACGATTGGCTCGCCGGCTCCTCGACCGCGAACCGTTCAAGGTCCTCGACATCCAAGGCACATACCCACGACGACCAAATGAAGACTTGGATGCGGCCGAGGCTCGGTGGCAAGCTGAGATCCAACGAATCGATGAAATGTTCGCGGATCAGATTGGCATCACGGTCCTGAAGGATGTGGCTTCGATCAGCATCTACAGTGAGATCGGCTCCGATCAGACGAAGGCGCAGAAGCGTTTGATGATCTTGGTCAACGAGGCGCCTCACGAAATTACGCAACTCTCGGACACGATCCGGGCATTACAAGCAAAACGCACGCTCGTTCGCTATTTCTTCAGCAGCGATGGAGAGCGGCAGCGGGCATTGGGAGGTCAACCGTGACCAAGCATCATCACCTTGTGGCGCAGACTGTCACCGCTGCCAACGGTGAGATCGTCGGACGTGTCCGAATGCAGAAAGTGTTCTACCTTCTCGAACAACTCGGCTTGGGCAGCGGTCTATCGTTTTCCTACCACCACTATGGGCCGTACTCCCGGGCACTTGATGAGGCTATTGATGCTTCGAAGGCATTCGATGGCCTGAAGGAAGAGATGCGAAATAGGGTGTCCGACGGGGCGCCCTTCAGTGTCTTCATCGCCCAGCAGAAGGCAAATTCAGCTGACGGAAAAATAGGCAACATCTCTGCCGGTGATGCCGCAGTTCTGTTGGAGCGGATGAAGGCTGCGTCTTCAACCGTGATCGAGCTTGCTGCGACCATCCATTGGCTCGCGACAAAAGAGTGTGTGCCTGACTGGCGGTCTGAGCTACGTCGCCGTAAGGGCGTTAAAACAGAAGGCGGCCGGACAGAGCAGGCGATTGCGCTGCTGGATCAGCTTGGTCTCGTTGCCGAAATCCCGATGGCACTGCCGCACGCCGGTGCGGCATAAGGAAACCATCGCGCTCCCGCACTGCGACGCTTGCTACTTCAAGCCAGTGATTTCAGTCTCGTTAGCCGTCCTGCGGCGGCCAAGGCGTCGTGCAAGATCGGCTCCGCGTACGGACGCGAGGTCTACTGGCTGATAGGCGCGGTGCAGAGCATTCGACGTGGAAATCGAGTTCGCCATCTTCGCCGAGAGTGTTGCCGGGTCGGCGTTGCCTGCGCGGGCTTCCATGGCACCCGACCGCCGCATGTCGGCAAGGGTGCGGGTGTCGCCCGGGAACTCGAGCTGGCGCACCACGGCGAAATCGTCGGGCAGCGTGAAGCGTGAATACTGGCGGCCGGAACGATTGCGGAAGATCGGCCCGACTTCGACCGGCTCGCGTTCGAGATAGGCATCAAGAATGCGCACCGCCCGGCGACTAAGCGTGCCGATCGCCGCGGCGCCGGTCTTCGTGCGGCCTGCAACGAAATACGTGCCGAGCGGATCGCGCCGTCGTTGCTCCACCGTCAGGCTGCGCACGTCCACCGGCGACATCATCGTGTCCCATGTACAGGCGATAGCGGCTGCCAGGCCGTGGTAGCCCTCGCGCCAGGCGCGCTTGACCAATCGGACCGCCTCGCCCTCGTACCAGCGCAGGGACCGCGCCGCCGGCTGGCGATTGCGGATGCCGAGGGACGGATCCTTCTTCGCGCCGGTGAGCCCGATCGCGGCCGTCACGTTCCACAAGGCGCGCCAGATCTTGATCGTTCGCCACGCCTCGCGGGGGCTGACCGTCTCGGCAATCCTGCGTCGGAAGGCGGAGAGCGCCTGCAGCGATACGTCCGGATCCATCGGCGACATGTCACCGAAGACCGGCGCGATTCGGGCAAACCCGCGTTCCCATTCCTCACGCGTGCGGGGCTTCTTTTCGCTCCACTCGTCCATGGTGCGGAAGCGGTCGAAGGCGTCGCCGAACGAGCCGCGGGGCCAACGCGGACGCACAGCTTCCTCGATGCCGCGGCGGTGCCGCTGCCAGCGCTCGTTCCAGCCGGCGGCGATCGTCCAGGCGTCGGGCCCGTCCTTCCCACAGCGGATCGATGCGAAGCCTTCGCCGCGCATAGCCTTGGTCGGCTGCCAGTACCCATGGCCCTTCTTGACCACGTAATAGGGGATCTTAACCCTCGCCATTGCCCATCGCCGCTATCCGCGCCATTGCCCGACCTGCAGATTGGTTTGCCACGGGCGCTCCTGGCAAGGGGCGATGGCGCCGGGCGCGCCAGGCATCGATCTCGTCGAGGTCGAAATTGCCGGTGTCGAGGTCCGGCGGCGGGAAGCCACGCGACAGCAGTCGCGGCAGCACGTCCTGGAATTCGGGGAGTGTGAGGCCGAGGCGGCGCGCAGCCTTTTCCGGCGACACGTCTCGCGGCTCAACCTGATATCGGATTGAGGTCGTCACGGCTCGTACTCTCCGTGCGTGGCGGCCAGAGGCTTCGCGCCCATATTAAACCGCTCCCTTTTCCAGCGCAGTGCGTCCGGCGCGCGTGATCTTCAGCCGCGGGTGGCGGCCGCCATAGTCGATGCGGGCGAGCCCCTGAGCGGTGAGCGCCAGACCATCGGCGGGGTCGACGTGGCCGGTGATGCCCCTGAAGCCGCCGGTGATCCGGGCAAGGCCGAGCGGGCGCGAACGCTCAAGCGTCTGCAGTGCCTTGCGGGTGGCCGGGTCGAGCGGTGCCGGAGTGACGGGCCGGTCGGCGGAGTGTTGGTCGAGGCGTGTCATGGGCTGACCTCGGAGAAGTAGCCGTCCCGCTGCAGCTGGCGCAGCGCCTGCCAGGCGTCGGTCTCGGCCGTGGCTTCGGCGCCGAGCGTGACCTCCGCTTCTGCCAGGGCCGGCAACAGCCGGTCGAGGGCGGCGGAGAGGTCGCTCGCCTCGTCGATCACCAGCACGTCGCGGTCGGTGAGGATCTTCGCGAAATGGTAGGCGGTCAGGCCGAACTCGGCGACAGGGCGGCCCGGCCTGCGGAAGCGGTCGAAGGGTGACCGGGCGCGCTGCAGCCGGCGGATGATCAAGCCGCGATCAAGGTCCTCGATCTCGAGCAAGTCGATGCAGACCGTGTCGAGCTGGTGCAGCGTCTCCGCCGTCTCCGGCTCGGCCAGATCCCGAGCGCCATCTTTGACGACGCTCCGAAACAAGTCGACAACGAGCAGTCGCTCGACGCGGCGGCGATCGGAGAGGGTCATGGCCGCACCTGCGGGAAGGCGTCATGCGTCACGCCATCGAGGAGACGGCCGGTGGCCTTCTTCGGGAGCGGCATCGACGTCGTGCCCATCTCGGGGTCGTCGCGCCAATAGTGCAGGATCCCGCGATCCTCCGCGTCGGACCAATCCCACTCGCCGTTTGCGTCGTGGCTCTCGTGAAGCCATCCGCCCCATTGCTTGAACAGGAACGGCACGCCGGCGGCCGCGCATTGATCGCGGATGCTGCGCGCCCACTCGGGGTGCATCGGCCGGGCGCCGGGGCCGCTCTCGCCGCCGGCGACGATCCAGTCGAGGTGCGGCCAGTCGATCGGCTCGTTCCGAAAGTGGCCGTCGCTCGGCATCGGATAGCGGATGTAACTCTGAAGCGAATCGACCCAACCGGACCCCGTGTCGATCGAGGTCAGGTCCACCGGCCCCAGTAGCGGCTCGGCCGAGATCCAGCGCACGGCCGCCGGCGTGTCGAGCAGGACCGGGATGCGCTCGTCGGCGCGCTTCTGGTCCTCGACCGACACGCCCAGCCAGACGTTGGGCAGCGGCCACCACGCATGCCCCGGTGTGATGTGCGCCAGGGGAACGAGCACCATGTCGGCATCGCCCCTGTCGCGGCGGAAGCGGATGATAGTGTCTGCGATGCGCCCGAGGGATCGACCCATATAATCGCGCATCCGCTCGGGCCGCTTTGTCAGCACCTGAAACGTGTGCTGCGGCGCCAGCGCCATCACGGCGAAGACCTTGTCGAGCATGGCGTCGGTCACGCCCTCGGCGAACAGGTCGCCATGGGCGCAGACGAAGATCATGCGCGGGCGCCGCCAGCGCAGCGGCTGGTCGAGCCATTCTTCATTGAAGCGGATCTCGCCGTTCCAGACCGGGCCCGCCTTGCTGTCGCGGGTCAGGCCGACACGGGAGGGGATGTTCCGCAGTCGTGTGCCGGCGAGCCGCATGGCGTAGCAGTTGGTGCAGCCGGGCGAGACGACCGAGCAGCCGGTGATGATGTTCCAGGTCGCGTCGGTCCATTCGATCTTGGTGTGGTCGGCCATCAAGCGCTCCCTGCGGTTGGCGCGTTCCCCGCCGCGAACTCGGCGATGAAGCGCTGCAGCTCCTCGTCGATGCGGGTGAGGCGGTCCATGTCGGCCTGGGTCGGTTCGGCGTCGGGCTCCAGGACCGTCATGATGCTGGAGAACAGATGCTGCGCGCCGGCGAAGAAGGCATTGCGCATTTCCAGCAGCTGGGTCGCCGGCGCATCGTCCGGGACGGCTGCGAGGCGCAGGCTGACCCAGCCGGCCTCGATCAGCTGGCCCTTATCGGTCAGATCGCGACAGAGGCGTTCGAGATGGAGGCGATCAGCCACGGTCGCCTCCCGAAGCATGGGATGGCATCCGCGACTTCTCGCGGACCCGGTGCTCGAGCTTCGCCACCGCCATGATGGTCGGCTTCAGTTCATTCGGGGACTTGTCGTAGTCGCGCCCGAACCTGCCGTTCAGCCTGGGGAGCAAGGCGCGCGGCACCAGCTCCCAGTTCGACGGATCGGTATTCGTCCTGTCACCGTCGAGGCACTTGAGGGCGAAACCCTCGGGAACGGGGCCATGCTTCCGCGTCCACAGGTGGACGTGCTTGTGCACGTAGCGACGCTCATACCCGGTGTGGGGATTCGTCTCGGCCACGCTGATCTCGACATAGCCATCCTTGTTGACGCGCTCGTGCCCGAGATACTTCGTGTTGTGGGGCTCCTGACCCCGCTTGAACTGCGTCTTCCGCGCGTTCGGATGGCGGCCGCCGGTTCCAGGCGCGCACGCCTTGCCCTTGTTGACCGGCACCGCACCCTTTTCGAAGCAGCCGGTGCGGCCCGTCTTCCAGCCCTTGCGCTTGCGCAGGCTGTGCAGGTTCACCGCCGTCACGTCGTCGCGGCCGAACGTCTCGCAGAAGCGGCGGTGATAGTCGCCGATGACCAGCGTCCGGTGCTCGTCGAGCCAAAGCATCTCTTCCACGCTGTATGGGATGTTGCGGCCTTTCATTGCGCTGCCTCCTGCCGCGCCCATTCCTGTTTCTCTTCCTCGATTTCGCGAGCGATCCGCCGGGCGTCTGCTTCCTCGCGGTCGCGATCTTCGTCGCTCTTTGGCCCTTCGGTTTTGCGGTGATCGATTTGCCGCCCAGCCATGCTTTCCGGGATCATGTCGGAGACCCCCCGCCCATGTCTCGCGATCAGTTCTGCCGCTTTGAACTGCAGGGCTGCCGCCCCGACGATCTGGTCAGAGACGCCGACGATTGCCTTGGCGCGCTCGACCTCTTGATCGACCTGCTCAGCGGTCAGACCTTCGTCGGACAGACGCTCAAGCTGGGCGAACAGGTGGTTGTTCAGGTCGGATAGGCGGTTCTTCACTGCGCTTCCCCTTTCGCATCGACGTCCGTTTTCTGGACCGGCGGTGCGAGATCGGTCGCTGAATGATCGGGCTCCGCCGGCGGGTCGTAGGGCAGCACCTGCGCCACCTCGATCGGCAGGCCGACCTGGCGGGCTGCCGCGTCAAGCCAGTCCATCACGGCCTGGGCGTCCCAGCCGGGGTGGTCGCATTTCAGAACGGCGGTCACGAGCATCTTCACGTGCGCTTCTCCATGTTGGCGACGGCCTCGAGGAGGGTGTCAGCGTGGCACGGCCCGTTGAGGGCGCACCAGCATGCAAGGTTGTGGCCGGATAACTGCTGCCACCGCATTCGCAGAGCTCTGCGCGTGGCCTCCTGCTCGGCCATCGTCGCCTTAGCCGAGAACAGGATGAGGCCGCGGCCTATCAGTAAGCAGTGGTAGCGGACGCATTCGGCGCGCGTGCCGTCGCGGCCGACCACGAAAGGATTGCCGAACGGTCCCGGCCGGGCAACGACCATCGCCGGCAGACCGTTGGCGGCGCGCGAATGGGCCTGCAGGTCGAAGCCCTTGGCGCGAGACAGGCGAAGGCGGACGGGCGCGGTCATGATGGCTGCCTCTTCTGTTCGAGGAATGACTTCACGGCGGCACGTTCGAGCGGCGCCTGGCCCGGTTCGGTGATCAGCAACAGGACACCATCCTGCAGCTCGGCGTCGAGGATCCGGACGCCCTCGATGCCCGCCCGCCGCCATTCGATCGCGACAGCACCGCACAGGGAATCGACGAAGGCGCCGAGATCCATGTGCGGAGGGCAGAGGCGGTCGCATGCCGCGACCTGAATGGGGCGGGCGGCATTCATTGGGTCAGGCGTTCCGCATTTCCGGCTCGCCCTCATAGACGGGCAGGCCGGTGGCCGACTTCACGGACGCCATGGCGTGGTCGACCGCCTCGGCGATGACGCGGTCGGGTCGGTAGAGCTGGTAGAACCAGATCAGCGCGCCGCTCTTGGCGCGGTACCGCAGCCGGACCGGGACCTCGACCGGATCGTCCCGGAAGAACGGCGCGACGTAGAGGACGAAGGCGCCCGGTACTTTGATCGGCTGGCCGTCGGCGCCGGTGTGCTTCTCTTCGAAGACGACCTGGCCTTCGCCCGACTGCAGGGTGACGCTGTTCTTGACCTGGGCCTCGACATTCACCTGCAGGCCGCGAGCGAGCTGGATCAACTGGGCCGGTGTCGCGACCGTGGTCAGCAGGTCACGCTCGACCGTGAGGCGGGTCGCGTCCTCCGCGGCGGTGATGTCGGGAATCCGATCCTCGACGAAGGCGGCGAAGTCGGCCTGCGTCATGGCCACGCCGTTGGTCTTCACCCAGGCCTGCCATTCCTCCGAGAGCGGGAAGCTGTAGCGCACCCGGTGGACGCCGTTGGCGGCGAAGCCCTTCGGATCCTTGTCGTGATAGTCGATGACGGCCGTCAGGCTCGGCTTCGTCCAGTCGGAATCGGCAAAGACGACGGAATGCTCCGTAGCATGGCGCTGGACTAGGTCGATGAAGCTCTGCAGCGAGCCGGCGATGGCCACCCCGCGCCGACGGTCCGGTGATGTCCGCCAATATTCGGCGCTGGTCTTGAGGTCGACGACCTCCGGCTTGTCCCCATGCACGATAGCGATGGGGAACCGGTCCGGCAGGCCGGGCATCCCCTCGTTGGCGTAATCGACGAAGGCAATCTCGACGCCGGTCGCGCGGGACCCGAGTGTCGCCAGCTTCTCGACGGCGTCGCCGTCCAACCGCAGGGCCTCGCTCATGTTCCAGGTGGTCGGCGTCACCAGTTCGACCTCAGGGGCCGCTGCTGTCGTGGTCTTGTCGGCCATGGCCGTGTCCTTTCGAGTATGGGGAATCGGGTCGGTGCGGCGGTTACTCGCCGACGGCGTCCTGGCTGCGTGAGGGCACCGCGCGGGGGCCCTCGAACATGTCGTGCTGGCGCGGATGCTGGGTGGAGAGCGCGCCGTCCTCGGTCACCCAGAAGACGGTCGAGCGCCGCTCTTCCTTCGGCCGCTTGGACGTGAGGTCGGACTGGATCGTCACCATGCCGGCCTCGACCTTGAGGTTCAGCTTGAGCGTGACGTGGCCGTTCGCCTTGCCCTTCGGTCCGGCCGCTTCGTTCAGCGCGGTCAGCGTCTCGGCCAGCTCGCGCTTCATGGTCTCGGCGAGCTCGCCTTCTTCCAGCAGGCCGATAAGGGCCTGCGGTTCGCGGATCAGTTTCACGCTGCGTCTCCTTCGGCGAGGCGCCCGGCGGCGAGGGCCGCGTTGGGGCAGAGGCGGTTGAGGGCGATGATGAAGCGCTCGGCGGCGATTCCGGCGGGCCACGGCCGGATGCGGCCATTGCGCAGCAAAAGGGGCTGCGCCTGTTCGACGGACGGGTGCCACGGACGCGGATCCCACCGGGCCATCAGGTCGCGGCGCTCGGTCTTGAGGGCGCGCACGTCGTAGCTTTTCACGATAGTGCGGGCGCGATCATCGATCGGTGGCAGGCCGGCGGCCCGGTGGATGACGGTGTCGAGCCGCTGCTCGATCCGCCGCCGCAGGGTCCGCCAGCGAGCGATCTGCGCCTCGACGACCTGGTCGGGGACGCCCGCTTCTGCGGCGGCGGTGAGCATCTCGGCCTCGATCGCGGCCTTGGCCGGGCTCGGCGTGTCGCCGAGATAGGCCTCGTGACCATCGTGCAGAAGGCAGTAGGCCGCAACCAACGGGTCGTCGATCTCGTCCTCGCAGGCCTCGGCCATCAGCACCGAATGCTGGGCGACCGAATAGGCGATGGCGGTCTGGCCGGCAAAGCGCGCGATGAGAGAGAGGCCGTGGGCGATCTCGGTGAAGAGATGCTCCGGCTCGACCACTGGCGCGGCGAAGTCCAGCGCGCGGCCGGTGACGGTCTGCGCCCAAGCGGTCATGGCCGCGGCTCCTGTGTCTCCAAGCGGCGGGCGAGGAGTTCCGCCACCTCGCTGCGCGTGATCTCCTTCGCTCCGGCCTTGATCGCGAGCGCCCGCTTGGACAGGGCGATGTCGTAATGCTCGCGGTATGTGCCGGCATGTTGCCGCCAGCGCCGGGAGACGCCGATGCGATCGGCCATTGCCTGCAGCTCGGCTGTGGTGTCCGCAAACATGTGGCACATGACCATTCGGCCGAAGCGGGCCCGCATGTCGTCCACGTAGACGGTCATGGCTGGCCACCCTCAGTGGGGAAAGAAGGATCATTCGCGCGGGAGGGGGCGGGCAGCGGAATGGGCGACCAGTGGGTGTGGTAGCCGGGCCAGCCGCCGACGTTGAAACGGGCCGCTGGCGTGTCGCCGTTCTCTGCTTGGGTGATGCACTCCACCGTCAGGCCACAATCCAGCGGCGACCCGACGTAGGGTGCCTCTCCGAGCCATTCGCCGTCTCGCCAGCACCACCACAGCACGTCGCCGAGATCTTCGTGCCAATCGTCCAGCGGCTTAACTTCGACGGCCAGCGCATCTGCCGCATTGTGGTCGCGAACGATGCGCTCGGCGATCTCTGCCGTCGGGAAAACGCCGACGACGCTGTGCTTGAACGGCGTGCCGGCCAGGACGGTCCGGGACGATTCTTCCCACGACATGAGCTGGATGAACCAGTCGCGATCCTCGACCGGCAGGTTTTCCATGGCGTGGCGGGCTTCGCGCTGGGCGCTGGTTTCGGTCATGGCCGGCCTCCGGTCTTGTCGCGCTTGATCTTCGCCACGGTGCGGTCCGGATGGCGGCGCAGGGCCTCGGTCTCGGCGGCGCGGGGCGTGGCGGCGGTGACGAACACCGGCGCGGGCACCTTGCCGGCGACGGCGTCGAAATGGACGCGGAAGGGCGTGAGGGGCGCGCTCATGCGGCTGCCTCGAGATTGTCGCGCCGGGTGACGGCGAGGAGATTGCGAAGATCCTCGCGGGCCTTCACGCGTGCGGCGATGTCGTCGTCGAGATCCTGTAAGCGGATCGCCAGCGCCGCCAGCATTTCGCCGGAGCCGGGCTCGAGCGTCAGGAGGCGCGCGATCTCGGTCAGCGAGAAGTCGAAGCGCGCGAGCTGCAGGATGCGCGCCAGCTTCCTCCGGTCGGTCTCGGAATAGAGCCGGCGCGTGCCGCGGCGCTCGGGCGCCAGCAGACCGCGCCCCTCGTAGAAGCGCAGGGTGCGCAGGGTGACGCCGAATTCGGCGGCCAGATCGCCGATGCGGTAGGGCGCGCTCATGCGGCACCGCCGATCAGGGCGGCGCCCGCCACGAGCGTCGCCACAAACCCGCCGACGACGGCGAGGGAAAGCAGGTCCCAGGCTACTTCGCGGGCGAGCGCGAGCATCAGCTCACCGTCCGGCTCTTGCCGAGCGCCAGCTGGCGGGCGGCGGCGCCGTGGCGGGTCAACTCGTACGGCGTCCAACCGCGGCCGATGAGGTCCGCGTCGGTGCAGTGGCCTTCGATGCCGCCGGCGATGTAGATCATGTCGGCGGCCAGGCATTCGGCCTCGGCGGAGATCTGCGGGAACTCGCGCTCGGTCGTGAGACCGGCGCCTCGCAGCCGGGCGCAGATTGCAGCGTCGCGTGCGGCGATCTCGGCGGGGGTCATGGGGCGGGTGTGGATCATGACAGGCTCCGTCAGTTGAGAGTGGCCGCCATCCAGCCCAAGCCGAGGCCAATGGCGACGGAGGCGAGCGAGGCGATGAGGATGAGAGTGGCGACCAGTAGGACGTCGCCGGTGGCGCGCACCGGGACGATCATCGTGTCGGTGGCGGGGTCGAAGAACGGGCCAGCCCGGTAGGTGCGCGGCGCGTCATGCTCGTCGGGCAGATCGATGGGCCAAGCTGCGCCGGTCGCCGACTTGGGAGGAGTCGCGGCGACCGGCGCCGACCCGGCGGCCGAAGGGGCCCTGCCACCGGATGCGATGCGATCAAGAGGGGGGAACGGCGCCAGACGGTGCAGCCGGTCCGCTCCTGGTTTGGGCAGGGGCGGGCCGTTGAGGCTCTCGCTGAAGACTGAGGTGGGGCGTACGGAACGCATGGAAGGCTCCCATCGGGGTTCGATGAGAGCAATGTAGCCATGACGGCTACTAGTCTGTCAAGTGCATGTAGCCGAAAAGGCTACCTGCTATTCACGCGAGACCGAGTAGCGAACTCTCCCGATCACGCGGACTTCCTCGCCTTCACTCTCGCCTTCGAGGGGAATGGGGCGTTGAAAGCGCGGATCGTCCGACTCAGCGAGCAGCCACATTCCACCCTCGGGGTCGCGGTGCAGGAGCTTGATCGTGGTCTCTACGCTGCCGTCCAACCGTTTGCGCTCGACGATGTAGCGACGACCGGGCAAAGGGCTTTCGTTGTCTTCCCATGGGGCGGTGCAGACGACCACCGATCCCTCGGCGTAGCGTCGATTCATGGACGGTCCGCGAACCTCTGCTGCAAAGAGCTGAATTCCGTCGAAGGCGGGATCTCGCGGCACCGCGATCTCGTACCAGTCATCAGGGTCTGGCCATTCGGCGCTTTCCGACCAAAGTCCCGCCTGAACTGCAGCCTTTACGGTCACCGGACGAACGGACGACGGCGACGCGAGTATGTCGAGCGGAGGAACGCCGAAGGCTTTGCCCAAGCGCTCCATCCAGGTCGTGGTCATGTCCATCGTTCCGGATATCAGCTTGGATATCGTTACCGGGTGCGCGTCGACACGTTCGGCCAAGGCCTCCCGCGTTACACCCTTCTCCTTCATCAGGGTCTTGATACGGTTCGGGATTCGAGCGTTCTGCATGGCACGATGGTAGCCAATACGGCTAACGCCGAAACTGCGATATCGACTACATCTGCTTGACAGCATGGTAGCCGTTATGGCTACACTTCCCTCCATGTCACACCTCACGCTTTCCGAATGGCGCAGCGAATCGGGCAAGAGCCTTGCTGAGACCGCTGCACTTCTGGGCATCGGCGGCGCCAACGCGGCCCGCACGCTGCAGCGTTACGAGCGGGGCGAGCGGCCTTGCCCCCTCGATCTGGCTCTCGCCGTCGAGCGACTGACCGTCGGGCGTGTCGCGCCGTCGAGCTTCCAGCAGGCCCGGCGCGACCGCACGGCGGCGCAAAATGAGCCCGGGTCGGAGATCGTTGGCGTGGGTGGGGCGCTCGTTCATGATGGCGAAACTGCGGCAGACGGTCGCAGCGGTCACGCAATAAGCGCGGACCCGGCATTGCGGGCCACCCCATGACCCGCGCCTCTTCCGATCACCAGCGCACGGCGCTGAAGACCGCAACCTTCGCGGCGGTGAAGGCCGGCGGCGGCTCGCAGGCGATCGGCGAGGCCGCGCTGACCCGCGTCGGCCAGCCGATGCTGTCGCTCTATGCCGCCACCCACGAGGACAGCCGCTTTGCCGGCATCGACGTGGCGCTCGACCTCGACCTGGTCGCCGGCCAGCCGTTCCACGCCCGCGCGCTCGCCTCGCTGCAGGGGTTCGACCTGACGCCACGGGCCGGTGGTGCAGCTGCGCCCGGTGCGATGCCGACCATGGCCGACGCGATCCGCCTGATCCACGAAGCGCACGACGTCGAGACGGCGGTGCTGGAGGGCATGGCCGACGGCCGCCTGACGCCCGCCGAGCGTCGACGCATCAAGACCGAGATTGCCGAATTGCGGGCCGTGCTCGCCGAGATCGAAGCAAAGGTGGATGCGGCATGAAGACGAAGGGCAACGGCTGGACGGAATCTGACATCACCCGCGCCACAGCCATGTGGGCGAACGGTGCGAGTTATGTGGAGATTGGCGAGGACGTGGGCCGCTCGCGAAACGCCGTGGCGGGGTTCATCGATCGCCATCGCGACCGGTTCCCGGCGCGCGAGACGTTGCTGCCGGGCTCGCGCGAGACTGTCGCCACGCGACTGAAGCGCGTCGCGCCGCTCTGGCAGGCCGGGCTTGCGGCGGCGGATATCAGCGACCGCACAGGTCTGGCGCCGCACCAGATCTACAATCTGGCCCGCAACCATCCCGACCGGCTGCCGCCGCGAGGGCAAGGGCCGGCGCCGATCCAGCGCGCCCGGGCTGCCGTAACGCGAGCGGCCGGAACGCCCAGCGCGACCGAACCGGCGAAACAGGCCGCGCGGCTTGATCCACCGGCCAAAGCCGACGCCTTCAAGCCTCTGTCAATTACACGCCCGGCTCTGCTGTGGGAATCCTGCGGCTGTACCTGGCCGGTGCATGTCGATGGGTCCGACCCGATGCGGAATGCGACCCTGTTCGTCTGCGATGCGGCGCCGGCCAACAAGAAGCGGACGCCGGACGGGCGGGTGATCCCGGCACCGTATTGCACGACGCACATGGCGATGGCGGCGGGCGAGACGGAGTGGCGCGCCAAGCGCGAGGCCATGGATGCGAGGCGGGCGGCATAATGCGGCTGTTCGACTGGCCTTTCGGCGCGCTGGAAGCGCAGAGCTTCAACCTGATCATGGCCGACCCGCCCTGGACCTTCGAGATACGGTCCGACAAGGGCGACGCCAAGAGTGCCCAGGCGCAATATGACTGCATGGATCTGGCATCCATCCGGGCGCTGCCGGTGCTCGATCTGGCGGCATCGGACTGCGTGCTGTGGCTGTGGGCGACCAACCCGATGTTGCCGCAGGCGCTGGAGATCCTCGCGGGCTGGGGCTTTACCTTCAAGACGGCCGGGAGCTGGGGCAAGACAACGCTTTCTGGCAAGCTCGCCTTCGGCACCGGCTACATCCTGCGCAGTGCCAACGAGCCGTTCTTGATCGGCACCCGCGGCGCGCCAAAAACCAGCCGCAGCGTTCGCTCGTTGATCATGGCGCCGCGGCGGGAGCATTCCCGCAAGCCGGATGAAGCCTTCGCCGCCGCCGAGCAGCTGATCCCCGGTGCCCGCCGGCTTGAGCTGTTTTCGCGCACGGATCGGCCCGGCTGGTCGACCTGGGGCAACGAGGTCGGCAAGTTGGGCACGGCTGAGCTTGGCGAGGGGCTGACATGAGCGCCCCGCGTCTGCCCGAAGTCGACAAGGCGGCGATCATTGCCGCCTACGTGGCCGGCGAGCCATCCAGGGCCGTCGCCGAGCGGTTCGGCGTCGATCCGACCTATCCGCGCACTCTGGCGCGGCGTCGGGGCGTGGCGCCGCGTCGCGCCGACATTGCCATCACCATGTCCCGGCCGGGGCGGCTGGCCAAGCTGACCTACGTCCTGCCGCCGGATGCGTGGTCGCAGGAGGAAAAGGCGCGGCTGGCCGAACTGGCCGGGCAGGGCGCCACCGCCCGTCAGGCGGCCATCGCGCTGGCGTCGGAAGGGTTCCCGCCGCGCACCCGCGCCGCCATGGCAAGTATGGCCCGGCAGCTCGGCATCGCCTTCGTGGGAGGCCGGCGATGGTAGACGATCCGGGCTTCCTCGCCTTTGCGCAAATCCATCTGAAGGCCGGCGCGGACCAGTCCTTTTCGATCGGCGACGGCTTTGCCACCTATGCAGCCTTTGCGCGCGGGCGCGGAGCGGCGCCGCTGTCGCGCACCAGTTTCGGGGCGATGGTTGCTGCTTTGGCAAAGCGCGTCGGCGGTGGCCGGGCAAATGATGTCGTGTTGGGCCTGGCGCTGCGATCGGCCGGCGCCGTCCCAGCCAGCGTGGGTTTGCAAGACGTGCCGGCGCCCCAGCCGATTACGCCGAAGCTAATGGTGCCTACTGGCTGCAGGCCTGTAGCTCCAACCATGTCCGATGCGTCCTGCGCCGAACCGGAGGATGCGGTCGGCCGCTTTCTCGCGGCGCGGCTCGTCGAGCGCCATGGCTCTGTGCTGTCGCTGGAGGCGCTGCGGGCCGAAGTTGGCACGCACGGTCTGAGATTTACCGACGTCATCGAGCGTGCCAAGGCGCGCGGCCACACTGTGCGGCGCAACGCCTGGGGTCCGGATTTTCTGACCGATGCGCATCTCGTCGATGCCCCGGAGGCCGCGGAATGATGTCACCCTATCGAGCCTCCGTGCCGCGTACTTCGATTGTGCCTGCTACAGGGGCACTTCCCTTTGATGCCGGCAATAGTTGCGCAATTCGTCCTCGCTCAGATCGAGCATGTACGTCACCTCGGCCGCAGAAAATCCGGCCTGGAATGCGCTTCGGATTGCGTACCATCGGGGATTCCGCAGCGGTGGCGGCATCGTGGCGGAATGGTCGTGGTGAAAGAATTGGCGTCTGGGCTGCGGTGTCGCTGTCATTTCGAGCTCCTGTAGAGCCGCTCGAGCGAACGCAAAACATCTCGAAGGGACGGGGGCGGAGGAAGGAAGACACGAGTGCCTTCCTCAACGGACGTGGTGATTACGCTGCGTCTCAATTGTGGTCCCGACGTGATTGTTGCAGCGCAAATCGTCGCTGCGGTGGCGAAGCATCGGTGCCCGATGTTCCCAACGACGCGCAGCTGGTTTCTGCAAGGGATGTCGCGGAATGAAAATCGCGCTGCATCAAACCCTCGCTGTGCTCGAAGAAGAGCGGTCATTGACATGCTCCTGGTGCGACCGTTCGGCGCTGGCATCCGCGTCAACGCGGGCCGGTGAGACATCCGGCGAGGTTCTCACCGGACTCCGATGCGCACAATCTCGTCTTACCCGTGAGCCGATCGTAGCGGAAGATCACGTCCTCCCGCATGCGGACGTGCTCATACCGGAAGAAGAACGCGACAAGCGCAAACGACAACAGGACGGCGAGAGACGCCAAGATGCGAGGATTCATTCCGCCAAAATATCTCAACCGTGCTCCGAAATCGCTACGGTGGAGAATCGCTCGTCCGACCGCGCGTTTCTCGCACAACACAACAATGATACTCGGCGGGCCGGCGGCGCGCCTGAGCGTGGCGAGGAATATACAGTAGCAGAGGTGGCGGCATGAACCGCCACCCACAGACGTCAGGCCTGAACGCGGCCTCCTCCTTGGTGGGCACTCTGAATCCACGGCATCATGGTCTCCGGATCCTCCCAGATACCAACGTACTTAGCGAACTTGATGAAGTTCTCGCGCACGACGGACGCAGGCTTATTTCCCGCTTGAACATCGAAGCATGCACGGAGAAGGGCCTCGGCTCGCATGTCGCACCTGGTCCCTGTCCACTCGTCCAGGAAATCGACCACGTCCGAAATGCTGCAGATCTCCTGCACCAGGCGCTTCCCGCTTTTGACGAACACCGGTGCGCCGAAAACCTCCACTATCATGCTTGTCTCCCTCGAAATGAGCGGTTTGACGATACGCCGGCGCTGAGACAGCCACCGGACGGGATAAGATTTCGTTGCGCGAAAGCGGGCCTTCAAGAGGAGACCGCCGCATGAGCGACGAGACGGACGCTTTCGTGGCGCAGGCTGGGACCCTCGATATCCTGGATGGCGCCATGCGCACGAGCAAAGGCTCGGCGATCGCCGCGCTGCGCGGCCGCACCGAGCGCACGGGACCTTGCCCGGTCTGCGGCGGGACGGACCGGTTCGGCATCAATCTGGCCAAGCAGGTGTTCCTGTGCCGGCAATCCGGCGCCGCCGGCGGCGTGATCAACCTCGTCCGCTATCTCGATGGCGTCGACTTCAAGACGGCGTGCGAGATCCTCGTAGGCCGAGACTGGCCTGCGCCTGCTGACGACGGCGAACGCGAGGAACGGCGCGCTGCGAGGGAAGCTGCGCGCCGCGCGGCAGAGGCAGAACAGACGCGTGCAGCGGAACGGACCGCAAAGCGGGAGAGCGACACGAACGCCTTTCGCCGACGCGAATGGGACCGCTGTCTCGACGACTGGCGGGCGGCGGGGCCGTTCGCGGAATCACCCGCGGCCGCCTATCTGGATGCGCGCGGGGCTGCGCCTCCAGAGGGCGTGTTCGTGCGCTGCCATCCCGATCTCGCATACTGGCACGGCCGGGGTTCGTCTGCCCGGATCCTGCATCGCGGGCCGGCCATGCTGGTCCTCTTCATGCGGCCCTGTGAATTCGGATGGCAGCCGATCGGGCTGCACCGGACATGGATCGACCTGGAGGCACCGCCGAAGTATCGGCCGCTGCTCGCCGATCCCGAGTCTGCAGAGGCCTTGCAGACTAAGAAGATGCGCGGCACCAAGTCCGGCGGTCTCCTGCCGCTTATCGGTCGGTTCTCAACCGCGACCCGAATGGTCGGTGGTGAAGGCATCGAGACGACGCTCGCCTATGCGTGGCATGTCGACGGGAACGGCGACGGCCCGCGTGCCGACACGTTCTATTTCGCGGCCGGTGATCTCGGCAACCTGGCCGGCAAAGCGCTGGACCGGGTGCGCCATCCCACCCGGTCGAAGCTGGATCGGAAGGGACGACGGCGGCCGGTCTTCGTTCCCGGCAAAACGCCTGACCCGGCCAGCAGTGCCATCCCCGTACCCGAGCAGGTGCGGGAACTGGTTCTGCTCGGCGACGGCGATTCCGATCCAACCTTCACGCGGACGGCCATGCTGCGCGCCGCCGCTCGCCACCACCGGGCCGACCGACGGGTCCTCATTCACATCGCGCCTTCCGGCACCGACTGGGGTGACGCGGCCGCGGAGGATGCCGCATGAGTACCGTGATCGAATTCAAGGGGCCGCCCGATCCGCGCAAGCCGAACGATGACGGTCCGAGCGACTTCGACGTCAAGCTGGCGCTGCGGCCCCAAACGGATCTCGGCAACGTTGAGCGATTCCTGGGGCGCTTCGGCGGTGTTTTCCGCTGGTGTCAGGAGCTGGGATGGCTCGCCTGGGACGGTATGCGCTGGCAGGTCGAGAATGCGGAAACCCGCGCGATCCTCGCCGTCTACGACACGGTCCGGGCAATCCAGCGAGAGGCGCAGGCCCTTGAGCAGAGCGACCAGGATGTCGTGGTCACCGAGGAGACGAAGACGAAGCCGGCGGTCTGGCTGTCGCAGAAGGTGGCGCAGTGGGGCCGCTCGTCGGAGTCCAAATCGCGAATCGAGGCGATGGTGACGCTGGCCATGCGCAAGGTCTCGGTGCGACCGGATGCGCTTGATACCGATCCGATGCTGTTCAACGTCGCCAACGGTACGCTGGTGTTTCGCAGACCAGAAGACTGCCCGGACGGTGAGGACTTGATCGTCCTGAAGCCACATGATCCCGCCGACCTGATTACCAAGCTGGCCCCGGTCGCCTACGATCCGGCGGCGACCCGGCCTGCCTTCGACCGGTTCTTCCTGCGGGTTCAGCCGGACGTAGGACAGCGCCGCTATCTCGCGCAGTGGGCCGGCTACAACGCACTCGGCACCGCCGACGAGCACAAGATCGCGTTCTTCTACGGAAAAGGCCGGAACGGCAAGTCGGTGTTCACCGATACGCTGGGGTTCGTGTTCGGCGATTACTCGGACACCGTGGCGATCGAGACGTTCCTCGACCAGGGCGCCAAGCGCAAGGGCGGCGATGCGACGCCGGAACTCGCGGATCTGCGGCGGGTGCGCATGCTGCTCACCTCGGAGCCGGAGAAGGGCGCCAAGCTTGCCGAAGCGAAGATCAAGCTCGTTACCGGTGGCGAGGTGATCAAGGTTCGTCACCTGAACAAGGATTTCTTCCGCCTGAAGCCGGAATTCGCGGTGACCATGGCCGGCAACTACCGCCCGGAGATTTCCGGCTCGGACGACGGCATCAAGGCGCGCGTCGAGCTCGTTCCCTGGACGGAGTTCATTCCCCGTGAGGAGCGCGACAAGCGCCTGAAGCACAAGCTGGAGAAGGAGGCCCCCGGCATCCTCAACTTCGTGCTCGACGGGCTGCGCGACTATCTCGAGAACGGCCTCGTGACACCGGAATCGATCCTTGAGGCGACGAAGCAGTATTTCGCCGACTCCGATCCGCTCGGCCGCTTCCTCGAGCTGTGCGTCGCCGAGAAGCCCGGCAGCCGCGTCCAGTCGTCCGAGTTGCACCGGCTGCACTCTGCCTGGACAAAGGCGTCGGGCGAGAACGAGTGGTCGAACAAGGGTTTCACCAAGGCAATGAAGGAGCGGGGGTACCGCGCCAAACAGTCCAACAACGTCTACTGGTTGGACATCGTCACGCTGAAGACCGTCGACGACTTCCTCGACTATGACGGCAATCCACATCGCGGCGAGGGCGCGGCGCGCCCGTTTGCCGATCGCGGATACGGGGATCTGTAGATGCTCGCGCGGGTTCGCCTATCACCAGCTGATCATCGTGGGCATGCTCGGCTTCGAGCCATCGCTCAAGGCGTGGTGCCACGCCGGTTCGGCACCGCTGCCTTCTCGCTGGAGGACCGGCCGTGAGGACGCAGAATGACTCGACACGAACTCATCGAGCACTTCGCCAAACGAGCCGAAAACGACGGCAACTTCGCGATCGCTTGGGCGATCCTGCAGCTCGCAGAGGCGCAGACACACACCGCCAAGGCTCTCGGTCCGCTGGGCCACAGCGACCTGAACGCTGTGGAGATTGCCAATGGTCTGCGGTCGGTGGCCAGCGCCTTGACGCCGATCGACGGGATCGCCTCCGCGATCGAACGGCGCGGCTGACGCACCGCCCCGCACCCCTCCTGACGCGATGCGACGGAAATGACCCGCCGACGCCGGCAACCTCCCGTAATGGGGGGATGCTGGGAGGATGGACGGTTTCGGGAAGCCTTGCGTCGCAGCGCATTGGGAGGGTGCGGGAGGATTGGGAGCGTTTTCCGGGGTGCTTCATGATGTATGTGCGAGCGGGTGCGCATGGAGATGATCTCAATTATTCCTCCCCATCCTCCCATCCTCCCAAAGTGAACCATTAAGAGGCTGAATAATATGAAGAAAGAGGCGATGGGAGGCTGGGAGGTTGCGGGAGGTTGGGCAGCATGGCGGGAGCATCTGGCATGAAACGGATCGGGATAGAGACGCTGCTGGCCTGGGCGTATCGGCAGGAACTGCCGAAGGCGGGGTCGGGCACGGTGCGCGGCCATGCCGGGCCGGGGGCCGGCGTCGGCGGCTGGGACATGATCAGCGAATTCAGCGAGCTGCATACGCTGATCGACATGTCGAACCATTGGGGCTGCGTGCCGGACTTCTCGACCGAAGACGAACCGCATCCCGACGCCGTGCTGGTAGGCCAGGCGGTGGCGCGGTTCGGGGATGCGACCTTCGAGGCTTGCGAGGGATATGACGTGTTGGGCGATCTGCGGCTCGAGGATGGGAGCGCGCTGACGGATGAGGAGCGGGACGATTGTCATCGGCGCGGTGTTGCCATCGCCCGGATCAACGAAGCGCGGATGCCGGCGACGATTGCGCGTCTGGCCATCCTTGGCACCCATCCGGAATGGGCGGGATATCCGGTGGCACGCCTGCCCGTGTCCAACGCGCAGGGTGGGCCGGCCTGGTTTCGAAAGGCGGTGCGAGCCTCCGCGAACGGAGGGCCGGACATCACGATCGAGATCGACGGCTACGATCGCCGGCGCCAGCGCCCGCATCCCGGCGCCTATCGCCGGACGCGGCTGACGCCCGATCCGGTTCAGATCGTGGTCGACCGGGTCGAGTATCAGGCGTGGGTGCTGGCGCTGGCATCCCTTGCCGCTGATCTCGGCGGGGCGTTGGCCGACCATGCCGTGGACGGGCCGGATCGCTGCCTGTGGCCCTGGGACGGCGAGGAGCGGCGACAGACGCCGCGGGTCTTGTTTCCACAAAAATCGTCGGATGCCTCTGGACGCGCCCGCAGTGTGGCTTGACTGCGGGAATGATTTGGCGCATGCCATGAACACTGTAAAAGTTCAGACGCCTCGGTGAGCAACCGGGGCGTTTTGCGTTGGGAGCGTCTGGACCCGTGTTCTTAGGCGCGGCCCGGCGGGCCAACTCACAATGCTCGAAGACGTCGAATTAGCATTCTTCCCAGTGCCATCGCATCCTCCCAGAGTGCAATCTCTTGCTCGATCAAGTCGCCTAGTTCGGACGGCGACAATTTCGCGTACTTTCCTTCGATGTCGGACATGATGGTGGCGCGAACGCCACCGACCATACGACAGAACTTTGAGATGTCGCCGGCGAGCTCTCCCAAAAGCCCGACTTTGTCGAGGTTCTGCATGATTACTGGGAACTGCTCGGCACCGATTTCGTGCTTTGCTATCAGCCGTCCAATATCTGGGCGAATGCCCTTCTGCGCGGCTGCGGCCATTCGCTTGGCGCTTGTGACATGATCCCGGAGATTCATCAGGGATATGTAACCGTCGATTTCTGCCGCTATGGCCGAAGCCACCGCCTTTCTTTCTCGCTGCGTCTCTAAGTGATGAGAGAACCACTGTCCGCCGAATGAGGCCGCTGCCCCGACAAGCGCGCCGAGAAATCCGACCAGTGCCACTCCATAATCTGCCGACATCAGAACCCCTTATTTCGGGCGCGCGCTGTCAACCAAGGGTCTTTTGGCCAGAACGCGCTGCACTCCTCATCTACCATCGTAGATCGAAAAAAGTCCCGCGACGGATGTGCCGCACGGTGCTCCCACTGCTCCTCGACGCGGTCCAAGGGTGGCATCGAGAACGGTCGAGACGCTGCCTTTACGTGCGGCGGTTGATGATTGCTGTGACCTTAGTGGCAGTGCAGATGAATGAGGCGACCTGGTGAACTCTATCGTCCAGATCGACGCGAGGGATTTCGACCGGCTCTCCGACGCGTTCAAGCGTTTGCCGCCGGAGATGCAGGCCAAGGTGTTCGGCCGCGCCATCGGGCGCAGCCGCAAGGTGGTCGAGCGGACCTACGCGCAGCTAGCATCCGCTCGCATGGATATCGCGCAGAAGCACATCATCGCCCGCAGCAGAACATCGTCGTCATCCAGCAACATGATGCTCACCATTCGGTCGGCGCAGATCCCGCTGCACGAACTCGGCGCGAAGCAGAGGGCACGCGGCGTCCAGGTTTCATCGCGCGGCTCCTACCGGTCAGCGTTCATCGCCAAGGCTGGCAAGGGGCAAGGCAAAGTCCTGAAGCGAGAAGGGGCGGGCCGCTTCCCGACGCGTATGCTCTTCGGGCCGAACCCGGCAGGCGAGGCGACGCGCAACCCCGCAATCTATGAGGAGATGCTCGGGGAGATCGCCAATGGCGTGTTCCTCGGCGAAATCGCGCAGGGCATCAGCGAGATGCTCCGCCGCCTCGGCTGAGGGCGGAGCGCCTCGGCAGAGCCAGCTGGACGTGCTCGTCGCGGGCCTGCATCGCCCCTCCGAGCGTGTGGCAGGCCGGCAACAGCGATAGGGACCGTACCCGGCCTGCAGCCCTAGGCGGTGCCGGCGGTGCGCGGAATCTCCCCAGTCTGAGGGCGATTTCAGAGCCTAAAGAGCGGAGCCTCAAGAGCTAAACAGGGCTGCTTAAGAGCGGCATGGTCGGGTCTGGCCGATGCGGAAGGATGGTTGGCGTGAGCGAAACGGTCGATCGGGAGCGCACGCTGTCGAAGGGCGAGTTCGCAGCCGAGATCGGCGTCTCGGCAGGCCGGGTGTCGCAGATGATCGCCGAGGGCAAGATCGGCCAGGACGCAATGGCCGGTTCGGGGCGCACCGCCCGGATCAGGGTCGACGTCGCCAAGCACCAGATCGCGGCGCGGCGCGATCCCGGCCAGGCGCTGGGCAACGGCCTCGGCACCCGAGTAGAGACCGCGGCGCCGATCGCAGCAGAGAGCCTCGACGAGGCGGCCGGCATACGGATGCCCAGCGACAGTCCGGCGATCGGCGGCGACAGTTTCGACGCGCAGTTCAAGCGGGAGAAGCTTGCCGAGATCCAGCGCCGCAATCGCAAGGCAGCCGAGGAAGAAGCCGAGCGGCGCGGTCGGTTCATCGAGGCAGCCGACGCCCGGACGCAGATGACGCGGGTGGCGGCCGCGATGCTGTCGAGCTTCGAGGGTTCGCTGCAGATCATGGCCACGGCGATCACGTCGAAATACGGCATGCCGCAGCGCGACGTTCTGCATCTCCTGCGCTCGGAGTTCCGGGGGTTCCGCGAGAGCGAGGCGAAGCGGTTCCGGACGGAGGCGGACGGGCTGCCCGAGACGGTGGAGAGCGTGCTGGTCGAGGAGGGCGCTGCGTCGTGACCAGCATGATCGTCGAAACGGCGAACGCGCAGCATGTCGCCGCGGTCGTGATCGCCGACGTGATGACACCGCCGCCGGCGGTCGACTACCTGGCCTGGGCCGAGGCGAACATCGTCTTCTCCGAGCGGGAAAGCCCGTTTCCGGGACCCTATAACCGGACGCTGTTCCCATATTTCGACGAGATCCTGCGGGCGCTTGGGCCTGCCGATCCATGCCGGATCGTGACACTGAAGAAATCGGCACAGCTCGGCGGGACGGTCCTCGCCAACATCTTCGTCGGCGGATCGATGGCGATGGACCCGGGCGACGTCCTCTATGTCCATCCGACGGACTCGAACGCGCAGCGCTGGTCGAAGATGAAGCTGGCGCCGATGCTGAAGGGCACGCCAGCGCTCGCCCGGCTGTTTCCGATGCGCTCGCGCGACGGTCTGGATTCGGTTCTCTACAAGGAACGGGTCGACGGGCGCGGGGCAATCCAGATCTCGGGCGCCAATTCGCCGGCGTCCCTCAGCCAGGTGACGATGAAACGGCAGGTCCAGGACGACCTGGCCAAGTGGGAGATGAACAGCGCCGGTGATCCGGAAACGCAGGCCGACAGCCGGTCCCGCGCCCACGAGTTCGCCAAGATCCTCAAGGTCTCGACGCCGCTGGTCGAGCCCGGCTGCCGGATCACCGACAATTTCCAGAAGGGCAGCCAGGAGCGGCTGTTCCTGCCGTGTCCGCACTGCGACCACTTCCAGGTGCTGGAATGGGAGAACATGCTGGGCGTCCTCGACGATGCCCATCCAGAGGATGCGCATTTCACCTGCATCGAATGCGGTTGCGAGATCCGGGAGCATCATCGCTCGGCGATGCTGCCGCGGGGCGAGTGGCGGGCCGAGAACCCCGGCGCCCGGCGTGAGCACCGCTCGTTCGATCTGTGGTCGGCCTTCTCGTATCTGCAGAGCTTCGAGCGGATCGCCCGCGAATGGCTGGCGGCACGGGGCGATCCGTCCTCGGAACAGACCTTCTTCAACGACACGCTCGGCCGGGCTTACAAGACGCTCGGCGAGGCACCGTCCTGGGAGACCCTCCGCGATCGGGCCTCCGCTTCCGACTATGCGCATGGCCAGGTGCCGGTGGGCGCACTGGTGCTGACGCTGGGCATCGACTGCCAGGGAGACCGGGTGGAGTGGCAGCTGGTCGGCTGGGGCCGCGAGAAGCGCCGGTGGATCATCGAATACGGCGTGATCCCCGGCCATGTGTCCGAGGAGCGCTGCCGCACTGCGCTGGACGGGCTCCTGGCCCAGAAATGGCCGAACGCATACGGCCATCGCCTGACGGCCGACCTCGCCGCGATCGACGGCAATGCCTACACGGAAGACGTCTGGGAATGGGCGAAGCGCTGGCCGACCAGCCGAGTGATCATGGTGCGCGGCGTCGGCTCGGAGAGCGCGCCGCTGATCCAGCGTGTAAAGCGCGAGCGCACCGCCAAGGGTAAGCTCATCCGCTACTCCCGGCGGTTCTATAATTTCGCGACGAGCGTCCTGAAGATGGCGCTGTACCGGCAGTTGCCGAAGGACGATCCGTCGGCGCGCGGCCATGTCGGCCTACCCAAGGGTCTTGAGGACGAGTTCTACCGGCAGCTGACCGCCGAAAGCCGGCGACCGAAGAAGAACAAATCCGGCTTCACCGTCTACGAATGGGTCAAGGATCCTGGGCAGCCGAATGAGGGCCTCGACACGCATCTGCAGGCGGAGGCGGCGGGAATTCATTTGGGCCTGCGCACGCTGCCCGACGCGATCTGGGATCGCTACGAGGCGGAACGCGAGGTTCCTGCGGCGGATCTGCAGCTCGACATCGAGGACACGCTGTTCGCGGCGAGGACAGCTGACACGTTGCCGGCCAACACCGATGCCGGGCCGGCGGAGCCGCGGTCATCGATCCAGGACAAGCTCAAGAAATGGCGGAACCGATGAACAAGCCCAGGGTGCGCGTGCAGGCGGGCGCCGTTGCGTTTCCGAATGCCGCCGCGCAGGCTCAGTCGCGCCCGACCATGCGCTATCTGCGCGATACCGGCTCGGCCGTGCTCGGATCCCGCTGGACCGCGATGCCGGACAGCCGACAGGACATTCGTTGGGCGTGGGATCGAGCGGCTGCGCTGGCCGCAGACTTCATCCACAATTCCGGCCGCCTAAAGGGGGCGGTCGACCAGGTGAAGGCGGATACGGTCGGCACCGAGCTGAAGCTGAACGCGCAGCCGGATGTCACCGCGCTGGGCTGGAGCGACGAGGAGCGCAGCGTCTGGAAGCGCCTCGTCGAGAAGGAATGGCGACAGTGGTCGTGGAATCCGGCCGAGTGCGATCTTCGCGGCAAGCTGACGATCCCGCAGATCGTCGACGTGTCGCTCAATCATTTCGTGGCTTTCGGGGAAGCCTGCGGCGCACTGGAATACATGCCGGCAGGGATGCGCCAGCGTTACAATGTTCGCTCGGGACTGAAGGTCTGCGCGACGTCACCGGTCAATCTCGTGCGCGACACGATGGAGTTCGAGGGTCTGTTCCAGGGTGTCATCCACGACGCCAATGGTCGTCCGCAGGCCTATCGGCTGCGCACGCGCCGGGACGGCATGATGGAGACGCGGGACTATTCAGCCCGGGACCGGTTCGGATCGGCGCTGTTCTACCATGTGTTCGATCCGAAGGACCCTGACGACGTGCGTGGCATCTCGGAGCTCGCGCCCGTCATGAAGACCTGGGCGATGTCGGAGAAGCTTGACGACGCGACGCTCCAGACGGCGGTGTTGCAGACGATCTTCGCGGCGACCCTGTCCAGTCCCGAGCCGAGCGCGGCGGCCTTCGAGGCGATCGAGACACTGAGGGAAGTCACCGTTGATGGCCAGCCGATCGGCATGGAGCTGATCGGGGATTTCTGCGGTGCGCTGGGCGCGCGCCTTGATCGGGCCCGCGAGAGCAAGGTTGCGATCAGCGACAGCCAGGTCAATCACCTCGGGCCGGGCGAGGAACTCGAGTTCAAGACGGCCTCGACACCGGGCGGGCAGTATCTGCCGTTCTCCATGCATCTGCAGCGGATCATGGCGCGGTGCATCGGGGTGACGTTCTCTGCCTTCACGCTGGATCACAGCCGGGCCACTTATTCTTCGGTGCGCATGGAGAATGCCTCAATCTGGCCTGTGGTGCTGCGCCGGCGCGAGCGGATCGCGGCGCCGATCTGCCAGTCGATCTACGAGGCGTGGCTGACCGAGAGCGTCATCGAGGGGCGAATCCCGTTCGAGGGCGGGGTCGCTGCCTTCATGGCGAACCGGGACAAGGCTACCTGGGCCGAATGGGTCGGGCCGCCACCGCCGACCGCCGACGATCTGAAGAGCGCCAAGGCGGCGACCGAGCGGCTAGGCAACCGGACCTCGACGCTGGCGATCGAAAGCGCGGCCGTCGGCTACGATCCGCAGGACATCGCGGCGATGCGGCAGTCCGACATCGAGCTCTACGAGGGCTACGGCATGGAAAACCCGTACATGCCGATCGATGCGGCCATGTCGCGGCCTGTGACCGAGCCCGCTCCAGAATCGGAGCCGGTCGATGGCTGATCCCGTGATCATCGGCGGCGTGTCGGTCGACCCGGAAGACCCCTGCGCGACCTGGCAGGCGCTCTATGCGGTGCGCCTGCAGTTCGTTGCCGGACAGCGCACGGAAGAGATCGAGGTCCGCTCGCCGGTGTCCAACCGCCGGGTGAAGTTCGGCGCGGCCAACATCGCCGCGCTCGACCAGGAACTCGCCCGACTGGCGAAGGCCTGCGACGAGAAGAACGGCAAGCCGCGCACGCGGTTCGCGAAGTCGGTGCGGTTCCGCCCGACCTACTGAGGTTCATCACATGGCTGCGATTCTGGAAGACGGGAAGCTTCGGCTCTCCGGCTACGTCGGCGACTATTACTACGAGGACGGGTTCACCGCGGCGGATGTCGCGAGGGCGCTCTCGCAGATCACCGACGATGCCGATCTTGCCGTCCACATCAATTCCGGTGGCGGCGTTGCATGGGAGGGCGCAGCGATCCACGCGATCCTGTCGGCCCGCGGCGGCACGACAGACGTTGTGATTGAGGGCGTGGCGGCATCGGCGGCCTCCCTGATCGCCATGGCTGGCGCGACCGTGACCATGTCCGCTGGCGCCGTCCTGATGATCCACGATCCGTCGATGCTGACGATCGGCGACAGCGCAGAGCATACGAAGACGATCGAGATGCTGGAAGCGCTCGCCTCGTCCTATGCGCGGATCTACGCGGACAAGTCGGGCAAGTCCGCGGAGGATTGCCGGGCGATCATGAAGACCGAGCGCTGGTTCAATCCGCAACAGGCTGTCGACGAAGGGTTCGCCGACGAGACCACCGAGATCCGCGGTGAGGCCGTCGCGGCCTTCCCCTATCAGGCCTATGCCCACGCGCCTAAGCGGCTCGTCGCCATGGCCGCAAAGAAGAATTGGCGTCTTCCCGACGCCGATACGCGAGCGGCTGCGTCCGCCGCACACCGTCAACCAAAGGAGCCATCCATGACGGACAAGGAACGGGCGGACGCTCTGGCCGCCAAAGTCGCCGAGCTCGAAGCTCAGATGAAGACCGGAAAGGACGCGGATGAAACCGCCGCCCTCAAGACGGAACTCGCCGAGCTGCGTGCCAAGGACAAGGCCCGCGAGAACGCCGACGCCATCATGGCGCTGGAAGAGGCCACCGGTCGCGAAGCCCAGGCAAAGGCTTTGGCCGATGCCGGTGTCGAGGCCGAGAAGGCCAAGGCGATCCTCGCCGCTGCGCCGAAGGCAGAGGGCACAGGCGAACTCACCCCGGAAGTCTACGGCAAGGCCCGCATGGGTCTCGGCCAGCCGAACAATCCCGATCCGAATGCGGGGGCGGCCACGCTCACCGCCAACATGCGCAAGCTGCTGGGTAAGGAGGCCGCATAATGGTTACGCTCACCGAAGGACGCTACGCCAGCGACTGGCTGAAGCGCGAAGCCGACAGCCTCTTCTCCCGCGAGGAAGCCGTCATCCTCTCCGGCGCCGGTGTCGTCGAGTCCGGCACCGTCGTCGGCAAGATCACGGCTTCGGGCAAGTACAAGCCGGTCACCGTCGCAGCCGCCGACGGCAGCGAGGATGCCGCCGGCATTGTCATGTGGACCGTAGACGCGACCAGCGCCGACGCCACGGCCGTCATCATCGCCCGCGACGCGATCGTGGTGCATCAGGGCCTCAAATACGGAGCCGACGTCGATACGTCCGGCGAACGTGCGGCCATCCACACGGCTCTCGGCGCGCTAAATCCGCCGATCCTCGTGCGCGAAGGAGCGTAACCGATGGAAAATGTCCTCGATATCTTCAACCAGTCGGCGTTCTCCGCGACGTCTCTGACCGGGGCGATCAACATCGTCCCGAACGACTATGGCCGGTTGCGGGAACTGAATCTGTTCCCTGCCGAGCCGATCGCCACCACCTCGGTTGCGATCGCCTTCGCCAACGGCACGCTGAACCTGCTGCCGACCCGCACCCGCGGCGCGCCGTCCTCGCTGGCAATGCCGGAGAAGCGCTCGGCCAAGCAGTTCTCGGCTTTCCACATCCCGCACGAAGACTTCGTCCTCGCGGAGGATGTGCAGAACGTGGTCGCGCGCTCGGTCGCCGGCAACGTCCTGGAAAACGTCGAGACGGTCGTGAACCGCCGCATGATCACCATGCGGCGCAAGCACGCCATCACGCTCGAGCATCTCCGGATGAGCGCTCTGCGCGGCAACATTCTCGACAGCGATGGCGCCAGCCTGCTGAACCTCTTCACCGAGTTCGGCGTGACGCAGAAGTCGGTCGACTTCGTCCTCGGCACGGCGGCGACCGACGTGAAGGCGAAGGCCCGCGAGGTCGTCACCTACATGGAGGACAATCTCGAAGGCGAGGTGATGACCGGCATTCATGTGCTGGCCTCGCCGGAATGGTTCGAGAAGTTCATCGGCCATGCCAAGGTCGAGGAAATCTACAAGTACTACGATGGCGCGAACAATCCGCTCCGCCAGGATGTCCGTCGCGGCTTCCCATTCCACGGTCTCACGATCGAGGAATACCGCGGTGCGGCGCAGTACCTGCAGGAAGACGGCACCTATGCCAGCCGGAAGTTCGTCCCGGCGGGCGAGGCGATCGCGTTCCCGCTGGGCACGACGGACGTCTTCCGGACCTACTTCGCGCCGGCAGACTTCATGGACACGGTGAACACGATGGGCGAGGAAATCTACGCCCGTCAGGCCCGCGACATGGAGTTCAACCGCTGGGTCAAGCTGCACACGCAGTCGAACCCGCTGCCCATCGTCAAGCGTCCGAAGCTTCTCGTGAAGCTGACGACCTCGAACTGAGAAGGGTGATTCCATGCTGGTGAAAAACACCAAGTCGGGTGCGACGGAGACGATGCGCTATGGCCCCGCCATGGCCGCCGTCGACGCCGGCACTCACACGATCGTCAACATCGGCGAGAACGGCAAACCGAAGGCCGAAAAGGCCAAGGCAAAGCCGAAGGCCGACGAGAAGTGACATGGGGCCGGGCGACCGGCCCTTTGCATAGGGAGGTGAGCGATGGCCTGGGATCAGTATCTGGCGCAAGCCGACCAGGCCGTCGCCGCCTTCTTCGACACCGAGACCTTCACCGTCTCTGCCTACAAGCGCGGGGCGGGGAAGTCGCGCAACGATGACCCGGTGCCGGATCCGGCTAAGCCGGCTTTCGAATTCAAGGGCTCCTTCGAACTGGAGCCATCGATCAACGCCTTCGGAGGATCGACCAGGTCCTCGGCCGACGATGTTGCCCCGCGGCACGTCTCGCAGGCGATCGTGTCGGCCCTGGTGACCGGCATGTCATGGCGCCCAACGACTGGCGACCGTCTCGTCCGAGAAGCGGATGGGTGCGCCTATGTGATTTCCCTGGTCGACGGCGACGGCACCGACCGCGTCCTCTTCCATGTCAATCGAGGCAATTGATGCTCGCTGCCGAAGCCATGCGGCTTGCCGCCTATGAGGCGCTGGTGCCGTCCGATCGGTTGCTGCAGGAGAATCCCGTCTGGCCGACCATGGCCGCCGACCATGTCTTCGACAGCCAGGCGATCCGCTTCGAGGATCTGGCGGACGGCGTCGAGTTCACGCCGTCGATCGCGCTCTACACCGACGACAGCAGGAGCGTGCGGCGCGGCGAGGGGGCGACATCGACGATCGGCTTCGCCACGGCGACTCTGACGGTCGTCTGCGAATTGTCCGTCGCGGTGAAGGACGACGGTGGTCCCTTCGCGGATGCGATGGCGACCAGCGATCCTAAGGCGCGTCTGGTGCTCGGCGCGCTCTGCGCTCAGGTGCGGCAGGCACTGGTGCGTGGTCCGACCGGGGCAGCCTTCCGGCGGGTCGTGAAGAGCGTGGAAGAGATCCGCATCGACCAGTTCGCTCTGCCGGAGATGGGGCTGCGTTGGATGCGCAGCACGATGAGCTTCTCCTGCTCGATCGCCGACGACGAGTTCACCGACGCGGCCGGTCTGCCGCAGCCGATCCGACGCCTGATGGAGTCGCTGCCCGACAATTCCTATGCCAAGGCGAAGCTCCTCGAGTTGCACGCCCTGTTCCTGGCAACCGATCGCACGGCCCTCGCCGGCATCGACTTCTCGACCACGGCCGACCCGGCTGGACCCGAAGGGCCGCAGGGCACCGTTCCGACCGCCAACCCGTAAGAGGGCACCATGACACCGAAGCGATACGTTCTCGCCAAGCCCGGCGAGGCGCTGCCCATTCGCGGCCGTCTGTTCAAGGCAGAGGGCGAAATGATGGACCCCGACGACGCCTTCACCCGCCGGCTTGTCGCCGAGGGGTGCATCAAGGCGGCGCCGAAGCATTCCGCAGAGCCCGCCAAGGATGACGGCGGCTCTACCACCAAGCGCCGTCGTTCCGAAGGAGAGAAGTAAATGGCCATCGGCTTCAATTCCATCCCGGGCAACATCGTTGCCCCGATCATCACGTTCGAAGTCAACTCGGCCGGGCAATTCGAGAGCCAGTCGCGGCTGGTTCTGATCGGCCACAAGAACAGCGCGGCGTCGCTCGCCCTTGATACGCTGACGCCGGTGCAGACCCTGCAGGAAGCAATTTCGCTGACCGGCCAGGGCTCGATGCTCGCCGAGATGTTCCGCGTCGCCCGGGCCAACGCGCCGGCGCAGGAAATCTGGCTCGGCGCCGTCGAGGACACCGGTACCGCCGAGACCCGCACGGTGACGGTCGATTCCGTTCCGGCATCCGGCGGCGTCGGCGTGATCCGGATCGCCGGCGAGATCCTGCAGGTCGAGATCGCGGCGGGCGACGAGGTGGCCGATGTCGCGACGGCGCTGGCCGCGGCGATCAACGGCTACCAGAACCGGCTGACCCTGGCGGCGCTGCCTTTCACCGCGACCGCGGCGCTGGGCGTCGTCACGCTGACGACGCGCCACAAGGGCGTCATCTTCGGCACCGTCGATATCAGCGTGCCGACCTCGGTCGCGGGCAACGCCTTTGCCGGCACCGTCACGATCGCCGTCGGCGTTGCCGGTGCTGGCACGCCGGACCTGTCCGGCATCCTCGCCGAATATGGCGACGACGCCTTCGACTGGACGATCTCGCCGTTCTCCGACGAGGTGAATGTCGGCCGCTATGAGACGCTCATGAATGACGTCTCGGGTCGCTGGGCGTGGAGCCGTCAGGCCTATGGCCATGTCTTCACGGTGATGACCGGCACCACGTCGGAGCTGACCACCTTCGGCTTGTCGAAGGACACGCGGCATCTGTCGGTCATCCCGCAGATCGCCTCTGGCGAAAACAGCACGCCGTCGTGGCTGTTCCTCACCGGCGAGGTGTCGCGGGTCGTGCCGTGGCTGTCGGACGGTGCCACCGGCAATGTCTCGCGCAACCAGACGGGCCTGGTCGTCCAGCAGGTCCAGGCGCCGCGCAAGCGCTCGACCTGGCTGAACGACTATGCCAGCCGCGACGCGCTGCTGACGTCCGGCATCTCGACCTTCGGCGTCAACGACAATGGGAACGTCACGGTGGACAAGATCGTGACCATGCAGCGCACGGATGGGGCAGGGAACGTCGACACGACCTTCCGCGACATCCAGACCATCGGCCAGCTGATGTATGCGCTGCGCCGGTTCCGGGCGCGGCTGCAGGCCGAGCATGGGCAGAAGGCGATCGCCGACAGCAATCCCGGCGACCTTCTGGCGATCACGACCGTGAAGGACATCGCCAACACCATGGTCGCGACGGCGGCGGCCATGCCGGGTGTCCTGGAGAACATCCGGGATTTTGCGGCGCAGCTCGAGGTCCGGCGCAATGCCGACAACCCGAACCGGGTCGACATCTATGCCCCGCTCGACATGATCAACCCGCTGGACGTCATCGCCGCCAACGCGACCGTCTACAAGCAGTATCCCGCCACTTCGGTCGCGGCATAAGGAGGCTCTCACATGGCTGGCAATGATTTTGGCGGCGAGATGCGTCTGCGCCTCGCCAATGGCGACAACCCCACGCTGCGTGCGGCTGTGACGCTCAATACTGCAGGCCTCTCGTCGGAAGTGGTGACGAACCAGAACGGCTCGAATTCGCGGGTCGTCACCCTGCGGTCCCGCCGCGCTGAACTGACCCTCGAAGACAATGGCGAGAACTTCGACGATATCCTGCGAGCGCCGCGGCAGGATATCTACATCACCGAGGAGTTCACCCAGATCAGCCACATCTTTGGCAATGCAATTATCACGGGTGACGTCAGCAATAACCGCGCCAACGGTGAGGTTTCGGGGCTGATGATCGACGCTGACACCTATCAGCGGCTCGGCTAATGGCGGACGTTACGATCAAGCTCTCGCGGCGGTATGATCACGGCAGCGCGCCGTTTGACACCGTGGTGCTGCGAGAGCCCAAACTGAAGGACCGCCGCGTCGGCGGGCCCGTCCTCGACGTCCAGCGCGGTGTCGTGCTGCGGGATGACGAGGCGATATGGCGGTATGTCAGCATGCTGATGGTGGAGCCGCAGTCTCCCGGCGCGATCGACCTGCTGGACCTCGCCGACGCCGAGATGTTGTCGGAGACGATCGTCGGTTTTTTTACCAGGGCGAGGCTGTCCTACATCGAGCGGACGAACTCGTCTTCCGGCTCGGATGGGACGCCGGACGCGTCGAAGACCTGACCTTCGACGCGATCACCTGGTGGTTCGATCGGGCTGTGGGGTGGCACGAACGGCAGCCGAAGCGGCACCGGCCGGGCGCCACATCAGGGGAATCGCATTTGGAAATTTTTGTAGTCTGATTGTTCACTTGCGTTTGCGGTTGCGATGGATTCTTCGCTTGGCCGGCGGATTTTCGCCGTTGGGAGGATGCCGTGGAA
>NZ_JAZHLI010000047.1:0-247 GCF_036549475.1 Aurantimonas sp. A2-1-M11
TGGTCTGGAAGGCGATCTCGTCGATCACCGAGATGATCGAGTTGATCTTCTCCGAGGACTGCTCGATCTGGCCCATGGCGGTGACCGCCTTGCCGACGATCTCGCCGCCCTTCTGGGCCTTTTCGCGGGCTCCCGAGGCCACGAGCTGCGCCTTGCCGGCGCCCTCGGCGGTCTCGTTGACGGCCTGGGTCACTTCGCCCAGCGCCGCGACGGTCTGCTCCAGGCTGGCCGCCTGCTGCTCGGTGCG
>NZ_JAZHLI010000047.1:421-38534 GCF_036549475.1 Aurantimonas sp. A2-1-M11
CCGGTGCGGATCGAGGCGATGGAGGTGACCACATGGCCGATGGCGGTTTCCAGCGCCGCGACGCTGGCATTGAACTTGGCGCGGATCGGCTCGAACTCGGCCGCCACCTTGTCCTGCATGCGCACGGTCAGGTCGCCGGCCGACAGGCGCTCGAAGCCGACCTCGACAATGCCGACGAAGGCCCGCAGGTCTTCCGCCTTGGCGTCGTCCAGCGCGGCCTGGCGCTTGGCGGCCTCGTCCTGGCTGATGCGGGATGCCTCGGCCTGTGCGGCCAGCTCGTCGCGCTCGATGGCCGCCTGCTTGAAGGCCGCGACCGCCTCGGCCATCTCGCCGATCTCGTCGTGGCGGCCGACCGCAGGAATCTCGACCGTCTTGTCACCGGCTGCCAGACGCCGCATCGCGTCCGTCATCCTGTTGATGGGCCGCGAGATCGAGCGGGCCAGCGGAATGGCGCAGGCAATCAGCATGGCGAACAGCAGCGCAAACCAGAGCAGCGCCTTGTAGACTTCGCCCATGAACTGGGTGTTGAGATCGTCGACATAGAGCCCGGTGGCAACCGTCCAGTCCCACGGGGCGAACAGCTGTGCGTAGGAGAGCTTGGCGGAGATCTCGTCCGATCCCTTCAGCCGCGCCCGGTAATAGGTCGTGAAGCCGCCACCCTTGTGCGCGTTCTCGACCATCTCGCGGTTGTAGAAGACACCCTTCACATCCTTCGACGTGAACGAGTCCGTGCCCTGAAGGTTGGGATCGGGATGCATCACGCGCGTGCCGTCGGCACTCATCATGAACAGGTAGTCGTTCTCTCCGAAGCGGATCGGCAGGGCGGCTTCGCGGGCCCGGTCCTGCGCCTCCTGAAGCGTCAGTTCACCCGATTCGACCCTTGCCTGAAAGCCGCCGAGCATCGAGATCGCGCTGTCGACCTGCGAGATGATCAGGTTCTTCCGATCGTTCCAGATCGTCTGGTGCAGCGAGTAAAGCTGGAGGGTCATCGCGGCGATACTGGCAACGGCTGCCACAGCGATGAGGGCGGACAGTTTCCGACTGATAGAAAAATTCATGATGTTCCCGCTGCGACCCCTGCGGCCTGTTCCTGAGCTCCCGGTACTCCATGGCAGGCGAATCAAGAATATTCGGTTTACGGAACTGTTTCCGACCGCCCGGCGCCGCTTTCCGCAGCGACCATCCGGCCGATCGTCCCGAACCGCTCGGCGGGTGCCGTTGCGGAGCCGGCGCCTCGTCCTGCGCAGCAAGGGGACGGAAGCCGGGCGATCCGGCTGGAACACCTCCCGGCTTGCGGTGCCGCCCTGGGCGGCGGGCACGGCGGCGCCGGGAAGGAACCGTTGACGCGAGGGCGTTCGATCGTCAGGCGCCGCAAGGGGAGAGCGGTGGCGTCGATCCGTCGAATCCGGCGGACAGGCAAGCGCCGGGCATGGCCGCAGCCGCCGAACCGGCCTTGCGCCAGCCTTCGACCCGCCATGGCGCGGGGCCGGCGGATCGGGTAACGCTGCCCCGATGAGCAAGCTCTTCTCCGTCCTCTTCCTGCTGCTGATGGTCGTGCATCTGATCCGGCCCCTCGGCGTGCCGGGGCTGCGCAAGCGCGGCGACTTCTGGAAGCTCGCGCTGCTGGGCATCTTCACCTTCATGCTGACAGTGCTGATCCGGCCGCAATAGGCCGCCGCCCCGCAGAAGGCCGCTGCGCCAAGTTGGGGGCGCCCAATCCGGACCATCTTGACGGATGCCGCGGCGCGGTCGCAACGTCGCGCATGGACCCGCAAGTCAGGGCCCGCGAGTCAGGGGATGGAACGTGCCAGACAAGAAGCCGCTCAGCCTGCACGTGCCGGAGCCCGAGGTCCGGCCGGGCGGCACGCCCGATTTCAGCGGCGTCAAGATCGCCAAGGCGGGCACGGTCCGCCGTCCACCGGTCGACATCGACCCGGCCGAGATCCGCGATCTGGCCTATTCGATCATCCGCGTCCTCAACCGGTCCGGCGAGGCGGTGGGCGAATGGGCAGGCACGCTGACCGACGACGAGCTCCTGGCGGGGCTGAAGACGATGATGCGGGTGCGGGCCTTCGACCGCCGCATGCTGATGGCCCAGCGCCAGGGCAAGACCTCCTTCTACATGCAGTGCCTAGGCGAGGAGGCGATCGCCTGCGCCTTCCGCAAGGCGCTGGCGCCCGGCGACATGAACTTTCCCACCTATCGCCAGCAGGGGCTGCTGATCGCCGACGACTATCCGCTGGTCGACATGATGTGCCAGATCTACTCCAACCGCCGCGACCCGCTGAAGGGCCGGCAACTGCCGATCATGTATTCGTCCAAGGCGCACGGCTTCTTCTCGATCTCGGGCAATCTGGCGACCCAGTTCGTCCAAGGCGTCGGCTGGGCGATGGCCTCGGCGATCAAGGGCGACCACCGCATCGCCGCCGCCTGGATCGGCGACGGCTCGACGGCCGAGAGCGACTTCCATTCGGCCATGGTCTTCGCCTCGACCTACAAGGCGCCGGTGGTCCTCAACATCGTCAACAACCAGTGGGCGATCTCGACCTATCAGGGCATCGCCCGCGGCGGCTCCGGCACCTTCGCGGCGCGCGGGCTCGGCTTCGGCATTCCCTCGCTGCGGGTCGACGGCAACGACTATCTCGCCGTCCACGCGGCGTCGAAATGGGCGGTCGAGCGCGCCCGTCGCAATCTCGGGCCGACGCTGATCGAATGGGTCACCTATCGCGCGGCGGCCCATTCCACCTCCGACGATCCCTCGGCCTACCGGCCCAAGGAGGAAACCGACGCCTGGCCACTGGGTGATCCGGTCAAGCGTCTGAAGAACCATCTGATCCTCACCGAAGCCTGGAGCGAGGAGCGCCACGTCCAGGCCGAGGCCGAGATCGACGCCGAGATCCTGGCCGCCCAGCGCGAGGCCGAAACCCACGGCACGCTGCACACCGGCCCGCGGCCCTCGGTGCGGGACATGTTCGAGGGCGTCTACGAGGAGATGCCGCCGCATCTGCGGCGCCAGCGCCAGCAGGCGGGGTATTGACGATGGCTGCTGGGATGCTGGTCGGCCGCGCCCCGGACGGCGCCGCATGCAGGAAAGGTTGCTGACGCCATGGCGCGCATGACCATGATCGAGGCGATCCGCGACGCCCATGCGGTGAAGATGGCGGAGGACGACAATGTCGTCGTCTTCGGCGAGGATGTCGGCTATTTCGGCGGCGTCTTCCGCTGCACGGCCGGGCTGCAGGAGCGCTTCGGCAAGAACCGCTGCTTCGATGCGCCGATCAACGAGAGCGGCATCGTCGGCACCGCCATCGGCATGGCCGCCTACGGGCTGCGGCCGGTCGTGGAGATGCAGTTCGCCGACTATGTCTATCCGGCCTACGACCAGATCGTGTCCGAGGCGGCACGGCTGCGCTATCGCTCGGCCAGCGACTTCACCGCCCCGATGGTGGTGCGCATGCCCACCGGCGGCGGCATCTTCGGCGGCCAGACCCATTCCCAGTCGCCCGAGGCGCTGTTCACCCATGTGGCGGGGCTGAAGACCGTGGTGCCGTCCAACCCCTACGACGCCAAGGGCCTTCTGATCGCCGCCATCGAGGACAACGACCCGGTGATCTTCCTGGAGCCCAAGCGTCTCTACAACGGGCCCTTCGACGGCCATCACGACCGGCCGGTCACGCCCTGGTCGAAGCATCCGCTGGGCGAGGTGCCCGAGGGCCGCTACACCGTGCCGCTGGGCAAGGGCATAGTGCGCCGCGAGGGCGCGGGCGTCACCGTGCTGGCCTATGGCACCATGGTCCATGTCGCCCTGGCGGCGGCCGAGATGGTCGGCGTCGATGCCGAGATCCTCGACCTGCGCACGCTGGTGCCGCTGGACCTGGAGCTGATCCAGCAATCGGTGGAGAAGACCGGCCGCTGCGTCGTCGTGCATGAGGCGACGCTCACCTCGGGCTTCGGCGCCGAGCTCTGCGCCCTCGTGGAGGAGACCTGCTTCTATCACCTGGAGGCGCCGATCCTGCGGGTCGCGGGCTGGGACACGCCCTATCCGCACGCCCAGGAATGGGACTACTTCCCCGGTCCGGTGCGGGTCGGGGCGGCGCTCAGACAGGTCATGGAGGGCTGATCATGGGCACCTACACGATCAAGCTTCCGGATGTGGGCGAGGGCGTCGCCGAGGCCGAACTCGTCGAATGGCACGTCAAGATCGGCGACGTCGTCCGCGAGGACGCAGTGCTGGCCGCCGTGATGACCGACAAGGCCACCGTCGACATTCCCTCGCCGGTGGACGGCACCGTCGCCTGGATGGGCGGCGAGATCGGCGAGACCCTGGCGGTGGGCTCGCCGCTGGTCCGACTCACCGTGGCGGGCGAGGGCGGCACCAACGAGCCCGACGAGAACACCGACGACGTCGTCGTGGCGACCGGCGACGCGCCGCGTTCGCCATCCGCCGAGCCGGCGCCCGGCCCGGACGACCGCAAGGGCGCCGCGCATGACGACGCGCCAGCGGACAGGGGCAAGAAGGCTGAAGATAAGCCGGCGAAGTCACCCGGCGGCGGCGATGGTGTGGGGGCTTCGAGCCCGCGGCCTGCGGGGCCCCAGGCGCAACGCCCTGCGGGCACGGCTCCGATGCGCAAGCCGGGCGAGCGCCCACTGGCGTCGCCGGCCGTGCGGCGCCGGGCCATGGAAGCCGGCATCGACCTGCGCCGGGTGTCGGGCAGCGGCCCGGCGGGCCGGATCGGCCGGGACGATCTCGACGCCTATGTGGAAAGCGGGGGCGGCGAGCCGGCCGCGGGCGGCGGCCTGCAGGCCGACACATCCGTCACCGAGATCAAGGTGGTCGGGCTGCGGCGGCGCATCGCCGAGAAGATGGCGCTGGCCAAGAGCCGCATCGCCCACATCACCTATGTCGAGGAGATCGACGTCGAGGCGCTGGAGGACCTGCGCGCCGTGATGAACCGCGACCGCCGCGACGACCGGCCGAAGCTCACCCTGCTGCCGTTCCTGATGCGCGCCATGGTCATCGCCATCCGCGACCAGCCGGCGCTCAATTCGCTCTATGACGACGACGCCAACGTCCTGCACCAGCATGGCGGCGTCCATATCGGCATCGCGGCGCAGACCGGTGCCGGGCTGGTGGTGCCGGTGGTCCGCCATGCCGAGGCGCGCGACGTGTGGAACTGCGCGGCCGAACTCGCGCGCCTCGGCGAGGCGGCCAAGTCGGGCTCCGCCAGGCGCGAGGAGCTGTCCGGCTCGACCATCACCATCACCTCGCTGGGCGCCATGGGCGGCATCGTCACGACGCCGGTGATCAACCATCCCGAAGTGGCCATCGTCGGCGTCAACAAGATCGAGGTGCGGCCGGTCTGGGACGGCACGCGCTTCGTGCCGCGCCGGCGCATGAACCTGTCCTCCAGCTTCGACCACCGGGTGATCGACGGCTGGGACGCCGCCCGCTTCGTCCAGCGCATCAAGGCACTTCTGGAGACCCCCGCGATGATTTTCGTCGAGGAGCGGCCATGACCGACATCTCCTGCCAGCTCCTGGTGATCGGCGCCGGCCCCGGCGGCTATGTGGCCGCGATCCGGGCCGGCCAGCTCGGCCTCGACACGGTGATCGTCGACGACCGCAAGCCGGGCGGCACCTGCCTGAACATCGGCTGCATCCCCTCCAAGGCGCTGATCCATGCGGCAGACGAGTATTTCCTGATGCACGAGGCGGCCCGCGGCGCCGCCATCCCCGGCATCACCGCTGCCGAGCCGGGCCTCGACTGGAGGCAGGTGGTCGACTGGAAGGACGGCATTGTCAACCGGCTGAACAATGGCGTCACCGGCCTCCTGAAGCGGGCCAAGGTGAAGCTCGTCTCCGGCCGGGCCCGGTTTCTGGACGGCAAGACGGTGGAGGTCGAGGGCGAGACCGGCACCCAGCGCATCGCCGCCGAGAGCGTCATCATCGCCACCGGCTCGGTGCCGGTGGAACTGCCCATGCTGCCCTTCGGCGGCAAGGTGATCTCCTCGGCCGAGGCGTTGAGTCTCGCCGCACCGCCGCCGCGGCTGACGGTGGTCGGTGGCGGCTATATCGGCGTCGAGCTCGGCACCGCCTTCGCCAAGGCCGGCTCGAAGGTGACGATCGTCGAGGCGACGGCGCAGATCCTGCCGCTCTATGACGGCGATCTGATCCGCCCGGTGCGGGCGCGCCTGGACGCGCTCGGCGTCGAGATCCTGACCGAGGCGAAGGCCATAGGGCTGGCCGGCGAGGACGGCGACCTCGTCGTGGAACTCGCCGACGGCTCCGAGCGGCGGCTCGCTGCCGACCAGATCCTCGTTACGGTGGGGCGCAGGCCCCTGACCGACGGCTGGGGCCGGGAGGAGCTGGTGCTGGAGATGGACGGGCCGTTCCTTCGGGTCGACGAGCAGCGCCGCACCGCCATGCGCGGGATCTACGCCATCGGCGACGTCTGCGGCGAGCCGATGCTCGCCCACAAGGCGATGGCCGAGGGCGAGATGGTGGCCGAGATCGTCGCCGGCGCGCGCCAGGCCTGGGACAAGCAGGCGATCCCGGCGATCTGCTTCACCGACCCGGAAATCGTCACGGTCGGCCTGTCGCCGGACGACGCCAGGCATGCCGGCTACGAGACGAAGATCGGTACATTCCCGTTCCAGGCCAATGGGCGGGCGATGACACTGAATCGCGACGACGGCTTCGTGCGCGTCGTGGCGCGGGCCGACAATCATCTGGTGCTCGGCATCCAGGCCGTGGGCGCCGGCATATCGGAACTTGCGGCCGCCTTTTCCCTGGCGCTGGAGATGGGCGCCTGCCTGGAGGACATCGCCGGGACGATCCACGCCCACCCGACCCAGGGCGAGGCGTTCCAGGAGGCGGCCTTCAAGGCGCTGGGCCACACCATACACGTCTGAGCGGGGGCGGACGGCCCCGCTCGTTGCCCGGCGGTTTGATACGGCGTGCCTGCTGGTGTAGAGACCCGCCTTTCGGGACGACACCACGCAAGGCCGGACATCATGGATCGCATTCGCATTCGCGGCGGCAACGAGCTCAACGGGACGATACCCATCTCGGGCGCCAAGAACGCGGCGCTGCCGCTGATGATCGCCTCGCTGCTCACCGACGACACGCTGACGCTGGAGAACGTGCCGCATCTCGCCGATGTCGAGCAGCTGATCCGCATTCTCGGCAATCACGGCGTCGACTATTCGGTGATCGGCAAGCGTATCCGCCAGCAGCCGGGCCTTGGCCGCACCATCCATTTCGACGCGCGCAACATCGTCGACACCACCGCGCCCTACGAGCTGGTCTCCAAGATGCGGGCGAGCTTCTGGGTGATTGGGCCGCTGCTGGCGCGCATGCACAAGGCCAAGGTCTCGCTGCCGGGCGGCTGCGCCATCGGCACGCGGCCGGTCGATCTGTTCATCGACGGCCTGCGCGCGCTGGGCGCGACGATCGACATCGACGCCGGCTATGCGGTGGCCGAGGCCAGGGGCGGCCTCGTCGGCGCCCGCTTCGTCTTCCCCAAGGTCTCGGTCGGCGCGACCCACGTCCTGATGATGGCCGCGACGCTGGCCAAGGGCCAGACCGTCCTGGAGAACGCCGCGCGCGAGCCCGAAGTCGTCGATCTGGCCACCTGCCTGAACGCCATGGGCGCCAGGATCGAGGGCGCCGGCACCGGCACCATCACCATCGAGGGCGTGTCGGCCCTGTCGGGTGCGCGTCATCGCGTGCTGCCGGACCGGATCGAGACCGGCACCTATGCCATGGCCGTGGCGATGACCGGCGGCGACGTGACCCTGACCGGGACCAACGCCCAGCTCCTGCAGACCGCGCTCGGCAGCCTGAAGGGCGCCGGCGTGACCGTCGAGCCGGTCGAGGACGGCATCCGGGTCTATCGCAATGGCGGCGGGATCTCGCCGGTCGATGTCCGGACCGACCCCTATCCGGGGTTCCCGACCGACCTTCAGGCGCAGATGATGGCGCTGATGACGCGCGCCGAGGGCACCTCGCACATCACGGAGACGATCTTCGAGAACCGCTTCATGCACGTGCAGGAACTGGTGCGCCTGGGCGCGCGGATCTCGCTGTCGGGCCAGGTCGCGACGATCGAGGGCGTCAAGCGTCTCGTCGGCGCGCCGGTCATGGCGACCGACCTGCGTGCGTCGGTGTCGCTGGTGATCGCCGGCCTCGTGGCCGAGGGCGAGACGACGATCAACCGCGTCTATCACCTCGACCGCGGCTTCGAGCGGCTGGAAGAAAAGCTGGGGGCCTGCGGCGCCGACATCGAACGGGTCTCTGCCGGTTGAGGATCGTCGCGCCCGGCGCCCGCGCCGGACCGATGCGCACGGCGCGCCCCTTGGCACCTGTAATCATCGGACGCATATTGCTTTTTTTCGCGTTTGCCCCGATCTAAGGCACCGATCCCCATTTCGTCGCCGCATCCGTGCGGCGGTCCGTTCCGTCGCGAAGCCTGACGCTTGGCGCCCTCACACACCATCAAGGCACGACATCATATGGCAAAAGAAGAAGTTCTCGAGTTTCCCGGCACCGTGACGGAACTGTTACCCAACGCCACCTTCCGGATCAAACTCGAGAACGAGCACGAGATCATCGCCCACACGGCGGGCCGGATGCGCAAGAACCGCATCCGCGTCCTGACCGGCGACAAGGTGCTCGTCGAGATGACGCCCTACGACCTGACCAAGGGTCGCATCACCTACCGCTTCAAGTAAGTCGGCGAGGGCATGGATACCAAAGCGGCGCGCCCCGTGCTCGTTCTCGCCTCCGGGTCGCCCCGGCGGCTGGAACTGCTCGCCCAAGCCGGCATCGAGCCGGACCGTCTGCTGCCGGCCGATCTCGACGAATCGCCGCTGCGCAACGAGCATCCGCGCTCGCTGGCCAAGCGGCTGGCCAAGGCCAAGGCCGAACAGGCCGTGCGCGCCCTGCGCGAGCTCGACGTCGCCGGGCCGCGCTTCGTGCTGGCCGCCGACACGGTGGTCTCCGTCGGCCGGCAGATCATGCCCAAGGCCGAACTCGCCGAGGACGCGATCGCCAATCTGCGCACGCTCTCGGGCCGCACGCACCGCGTCTATACCGGCGTCGCCCTGGTCGGGCCGAGCGGCTCGCTGCGCCAGCGACTGATCGAGACGCGCGTGCGCTTCAAGCGGCTGTCGCGCGAGGACATCGACTGCTACATCGCCTCGGACGAATGGCGCGGCAAGGCCGGTGGCTATGCCATCCAGGGCCTGGCCGGCACCTTTGTCGTGCGGCTGATCGGCTCCTATACCAGCGTCGTCGGACTGCCGCTGTACGAGACGCTCTCGCTTCTGGCCGGTGAAGGCTACGACATCCACCACCGGTGGAAGGCCGCGACGGGCCAGACGGAAACGGCATGAACGCCATCGGCGCGAAAGTGACGCCGCTTCGCCCGAAACGGCGCTGCCCCGAATGCGGCAATGTCTCGGACCGGGCCAGCTATCCGTTCTGCTCGCCCCGCTGCAAGGCGATCGACCTCAATCGCTGGCTCAGCGGCAGCTATGTGATTCCCGGCACGGAAGAAGAGCCGTCCGATTCGCCGACCGGCGAGGAAGACTGACGCGTCTCTCGCCTGCCGCCGCGGCGCTTGCCCTATTTCGCGACCGAGCCGACCAGCACGGCATTGCCGTCCTCGACCCGGTTCCAGCGGCCCGGATCGGCGACGCTCTGGCGCTTCAGGAACCGGTAGGGCGCGTCCCGCCAGGCCACGACCCGGCGATCGAGATTGTCGAGGACGAATTCGCCGCGCTGGGTGCGCAAGGTGAGGATGGCATGGCCCTCGCCGTCGCGCTTGCGCACGACCGTCAGAAGCAGATTGCCGAGGTCGATGCCCTCGCGCTCGTTGAGGAGCTTGCGCTTGAGCAGCGCGTAATCCTCGCAATCGCCCTGGTTGGCATCGGACGGATAGGTCCAGCGCTCCTCGACGCCGTAGAGTTCGCGGTCGGACTTCGCCTCGACGCGGCGGTTGATCTCTTCGTTGAGCTGCGCGATGGCCCCGATGAGTTCGGGTGTCAGCGTAACCGGCTCGACGGTTCGGGCGGCGGCCTCTCCCCCGGACGGCCGGCATTCGTCGGGATGGCTGTGGCAGAACAGGCGATGCCCGACCGGCGGCGAGGTGGTGTCGCCGACGACCATGAACGGCCCGCGGGATTCCGCTTGGGCGGAACCGGTCTGTAGTGTCAGGCAAAGCAATATCGTGGCGCCGATTGCGCGAATATAGCCCATTCGTACCCCCTCCGGACGAACAACCCTCTGTGTCGTGATGGTGTTTGCGATGCGGAAAACTGTCAACGCAGGTGGCGTTGCTGCGGCGCATCATCTGCAAGCCCGACGCAAGTTTGCGGACGGCAGACGGCAGAAATTCCAGGGAAACAGGCGTTTGGCGGCCGAAGGGGCCGGGCTATGACTCGGAAAACAAGACGGTTTTCAGGTTACGACTACAAGATTGTGACATTCTCACAACAGTCGTGGCCCGTCGCGAGGGAAGGCCTTCCCGGGAGGGAACCTTTACGCTCCGTCCCGGCTCGCGGCGACGAGATCGGCCGCCGCGCGGCCGATCAGGGCCAGATCCTGCGGCCGCGACAGGCGGTGGTCGCCGTCGCGCACCAGGGTGATGATCGTGCCGGCGAAGGGCAGATGGGCCACCAGTTCCATTGCATGGGTATAAGGCACGTCCTTGTCGGCCATGCCCTGGATGATCGTGACCGGACAGTCGGTCTCGATCAGGTCGGTCATGACGAGGTTCTGCCGGCCGTCCTCGAACAGGGCGCGGGTGTAGAGGTCCGGTTCCGGCGAATAGTCCGAAGGCTTGGTCAGGAACCCGTCGCGCGCCAGCGCCTCGCGCTGCGCGGCGTCGAGATTGGGCATCATCAGCCGCTCGGTGAAGTCCGGCGCGGGCGCGAGCAGCAGCATGCCGGCGATGCGGCGCCTGTCGCCGGCGGCGCGCGCGATCTGGGCGAGGCGCAGCGCGATCCACGCTCCCATGGAGGAGCCGACGAGAATCACCGGCCCGGTAACCGCCGCGTCGAGTACGGTCCTGGCATCCTCGACCCAGCGCCCGATGGTGCCATCCTCGAAGCGCCCGCCGGATTCGCCATGGCCGGAATAGTCGAGACGGCAGAAGCCGAGACCCTCGCGCTGCGCAAGTTCCGCGAGGAACTCGGCCTTCGTGCTGCGCATGTCGGAACGGTAGCCCCCGAGCCAGACGAGTGTCGGCGAGTTGCCCTGTCGGGTGCGATAGGCGATGCGCCGTTGGTCATCACCGACGGACAGGAAGTGCGGCGGGTCGATGGGGTGCTCTGCGGTCATGGGGCGGTCCGTCCTGGTGATCCGTGCGGCAGAAATGTCCCGGCCAGATGAGGCCGGCGCATTTTCTGCGCTGCCGGGGCGTGCCAATTGGCACCGTCGATGCTATATACGGCCTCTTGAAGGATCCGCATCGTGGTGATCGTCGATCGGTCCCGGCCATTTGTTCGGGAACCCGGTCCGATGCCGCGTGTTGTCCCAAAGCCGTCTTGCGTCGTCAACAACAGGAGTCAACGACCATTCGCAGACCATTCCGTGCACCACCGACCCAGAACACGGGACCGCGTTCCAACAAGGATATTCGCGTTCCTCAGGTCCAGCTGATCGATGCCGACGGTGAAAACCGCGGACCGACCGCGACCTCAGAAGCGCTTGCGATGGCCGAGGAGGCCGGGCTCGATCTCGTGGAGATCGTGCCGACCGCCAACCCGCCGGTTTGCAAGATTCTCGACCTGGGCAAGCTGAAATACGAGACCCAGAAGAAGTCGGCCGAGGCGCGCAGGCGCCAGAAGACCATCGAGGTCAAAGAGATCAAGATGCGTCCGAACATCGACGAGCACGACTACGAGACCAAGATGAAGTCCGTACGTCGATTCTTCGACGAGGGCGACAAGGTGAAGGTGACCCTGCGGTTCCGCGGTCGCGAGATGGCGCACCAGGAACTGGGCATGCGCCTGCTCAACCGGGTCCGCGAGGAGACGGCTGAGATTTCCAAGGTCGAGGCCGAGCCGAAGCTCGAGGGCCGTCAGATGATGATGGTGCTGGCGCCCCGCGCCTGATCCGCTTCTGACGAACAGACAAGAGCCGGCGCCGTCGTGGCCGCCGGCTTTTTCGTGTCGCGACGTTGCCGCAGACGCTGGGCTGGACGCTTCAAGATCAGGGTCAGGCGATGTCCCGTCGCGCGCAAAAACTCTCGCCGCTGTCGCCGATGATCGCCAGGAGGCTGTCGCGACGGCTTGGTGTTGCGCCAGGCGGGGATGCGAGGCCGTCCTTTCCGTCGCAGGGCAGCAGCGTGACCGGCAGCGGCTCGCCCTGCCGCAAGCCTTCGACCAGCGTGGCTTCGCGATCGCTTTCGCCGCCGAGGATCCGGTCGATCGCGCGGGCGAGGCGCAGGCGATCCTTCAATCCGGCGGCACGCAGGATCCGCGTCTCGCCCGGCGGCACGAAGAACCGTTGCGTCGACAGGAGGTCGTCCGCCGCGGTGTTGGCCGCCAGGATGGTCCGGTTTCGCGCCACGAGGGCGATTCCGAAGGGCAGAGGGTCCCAGCTCGCCTCGATCACCGAGCGCCCCGGCTGGTCGGGCGTGCCGAGGCAATGGGAAACGAGGAAGGCCCGGCGCAATGCGTCCCCATGTCGGCGCAGCAGGGAATGCGCGGCGGCGGCATGACGCTCCTTCAGCTGGTCCGGACCCTCGGCAGTGAGGACCCAGGTCCAGGGTGCGCGGCGATGCAGGACGAGGCGGTCATCCATCCGGGCAGGTTCGGCACGGATGGCGCGGAAGCGCCCGGCCGCGGGATGTCGAAGAGGGTGCCGGGAGCGAGATCGGCCGTGGCGTCAGGCAGTCCGGGATCGCGGACCGAGCCGTGCTGCCGGGGCGGGCTCTGCGGCGGAGCGCGTTCGAGACCGTCCCTGCGGTCTGTCGACAGACGGCGGAGCCTGGCCCTGGCGCCCGGGAACATCTCGTCGATCGCCTGCGTCACCAGCGACCAGTTTTCCCGGCTGCAGGACGCACACGCCAGCAGCGTTTGCAGCTCGTCGAGACGATGCGGGAAGCGAATGAGGGTCATTGCCATCCATATTCGTGCCCAGCCAAGGATTCCACCCCGCTGGACGCTTGGCAACTCACTCAGTGAGGGAAAGCGCCTGCCGGGTCTTCGGGCAGGTAGCCTGTCTGCCGGCCTCTTGTCGGGACGGCAGATCGGGCGCACGCACTGCCGGGCGGTCTTGCGCACGCGGCCGACTTTGCCTATAAGCGCGACGTTCAGAAGCGAACCGGCCGGCAGGGCATGCCGTGGCGGTTCTCAATGCTATCGCGACACCGTCGAGAGGACGAGGCGCGGCGATCGGGAAACCGGTTGCGCGCGCATGGTCGCGAGCCTCACCAAGGAGAGCAAAATGCCCAAGATGAAGACCAAGGCCAGCGCCAAGAAGCGCTTCCGGATGACGGCCTCCGGCCGCGTCAAGGCAGGCGCCGCCGGCAAGCGCCACGGCATGATCAAACGCTCCAACGACTTCCTGCGCGACGCGCGCGGCACGATGATCCTGTCCAAGCCCGACGAACGGATCGTCAAGATCTACATGCCCTACAACCGCTGAACGGTGCGGGTTTCAGAGAATTCAGGAGACTAGATCATGGCACGAGTGAAACGGGGCGTAACGTCCCACGCCAAGCACAAGAAGGTTCTCAAGCAGGCCGCCGGTTTCTACGGCCGCCGCAAGAACACCATCCGCGCCGCCAAGGCCGCCGTCGACCGGTCGAAGCAGTATGCAACCCGCGATCGCCGGGTGAAGAAGCGGAATTTCCGCGCCCTGTGGATCCAGCGCATCAATGCCGCCGTCCGCGAGCACGGCATCACCTATGGCCGCTTCATCGACGGTCTGAACAAGGCCGGCATCGAGGTCGACCGCAAGGTTCTGTCCGACATCGCGATCCACGAGCCCGAGGCGTTCGGCGTGCTGTGCGAGCAGGCGAAGGCATCGCTGGCCTATCTCAAGGACAGCGAGTTTGACGGCGCCTACGAGCGCGCCGTCGGCGAGAAGCGCGCGGCCTGAGGCAGCGCAATTCTGATTGCTTACGGGCCCGCGCCGCACTGCCGCGCGGGCCTTTTCATGTCAGCGGGTCCGATGACGCCGCACCCGGGCCCGTGCGAACGGGGCATGCGGCGGTTTGTCGCCCGGCATTAAGCAGCATGGGAGTTGAGGATGAGCGATCTTCAGGAACTGGAAGCCCATCTCTCCGAACAGGTCGCCGCCGCCGCCGACGAGGCCGCGCTGGAGGCGATCCGGGTGGCCGAGCTCGGCAAGAAGGGCCGCATCTCCGAGCTCCTGAAGGGTCTCGGAAAGATGAGCCCGGACGAGCGCCGCGTCGAGGGGCCGAGGCTGAACGGCCTGCGCGACCGCGCACAGGCGATGGTGACGGCGCGCCGCGAGGAACTCGCCGACGCCGCGATCGCCGTGCGGCTGGCCGCCGAGCGGGTCGACGTGACCCTGCCGGTGCGCCCCAGCCCCGCCGCGCGCGGCCGCATCCACCCGATCAGCCAGGTGATCGACGAGATCACCGCGATCTTCGCCGACATGGGCTTTGCCATCGCCGAGGGGCCGGACATCGAGACCGACCACTACAATTTCACGGCGCTGAACTTCCCCGAGGGCCATCCGGCCCGCGAGATGCACGACACCTTCTTCCTGAAGCCGGACGCCAGGGGGGGGCGCAAGGTGCTGCGCACCCACACCTCGCCGGTGCAGATCCGGACCATGGAGACGACCAAGCCGCCGTTGCGCATCGTCATTCCGGGGCGCACCTACCGGCAGGATTCCGACGCCACCCATTCGCCCATGTTCCACCAGGTGGAAGGCCTCGTCATCGACAAGTCGGCCAATGTGGCGAACATGAAATGGGTGCTGGAGGAGTTCTGCAAGGCGTTCTTCGAGGTGCCGTCCCTGAACATGCGGTTCCGGCCGTCCTACTTCCCGTTCACCGAGCCGAGCCTGGAGGTCGACATCCAGTGCGACCGGTCCAATCCGGGCGAGGTGCGGTTCGGCGAGGGCTCGGACTGGATGGAGATCCTGGGCTGCGGCATGGTGCATCCCAACGTGCTGCGCCATGGCGGCCTCGATCCCGACGAATACCAGGGCTTTGCCTGGGGCATGGGCATCGACCGGATCGCCATGCTGAAATACGGCATGCCGGACCTGCGCGCCTTCTTCGAGTCCGACGTGCGCTGGCTGGAACATTACGGCTTCCGCCCGCTCGACATGCCGACCCTGTTCGGCGGCCTGTCGACGTGACATTGATGACCGTCGCCGCATCCTCCGGGATCGGCGGCGGGCCGTTCGCCCCGATCGTCCCGAAAGAGCAGGAGCCTTCGCCATGTCGGCACGCATGACCGTCCTCGAAGTGATCGCCGTCGTGGCCGGCGCGGTGATCGGCCTTCTGGCGCTCGACTTCGCCAGCTGGCTGTTCGCCGACACCGGCTTCCTCACGCTCCTGGCCTCGCCCGGGCGCATCGTCGTGGCGCTGGTGACGGTCGGCCTCTTCGCCTTCTACTACCGCTCCATGTCGCAGACGCCCGCGGCGCTGGCCTCCTTCTTCACCGGCGTCGGCCTGCCGGCGCTCATCGACCGCTTCGGCTTCGATTCCCTGCTGTCCTGGGGATCGCTGCTGTTCCTCTACGTGGTCTTCGCCATCGTCGCGCTGCTGACCTATCGCTTCGTCCATGCCACGGCGCTGGCGCGCAGCGTCGCCGAGGACATCGCCGGCACGGAGCGCCGCGACCTCTGAGCCCCGCGCCGAGTGCCCTGGCGGGGCCCGCGACACAGACACGCGCGCCGCGGCCCGCCCGTGCGGAGCCGCATGGCGTATTTTCGACGGCCGCTCGGCCTGTCCGCAACGAGACTGAACCGAACCGATGAAATTCACGCTTTCCTGGCTCAAGGACCATCTCGACACCGACGCCTCGCTGGCTGACATCTGCGAACGCTTGACCATGATCGGCCTCGAGGTCGAGGCGGTCGATGACCGGGCCGTGTTCGCGCCCTTCCGCATTGCCCGGGTCCTGACCGCCGAGCGCCATCCGGACGCCGACAAGCTGCAGGTGCTGACCGTCGAGGCGGGACCCGACATCAACGACGGCAAGCTGGTGCAGATCGTCTGCGGCGCGCCCAACGCCCGGGCCGGGCTCGTCGGCGTGCTGGCGATGCCGGGCACCTACGTGCCGGGCATCGACACGACCCTGTCGGTCGGTCGCATCCGCGGCGTCGAATCCCACGGCATGATGTGCTCGGAGCGCGAGCTGGAGCTGTCCGACAGCCATGACGGCATCATCGATCTGGCACCGGATGCGCCGGTCGGCGCGCGCTTTGCCGATTATGCCGACCTCGCCGACCCGGTCATCGAGATCAACCTGACGCCCAACCGGCCCGACGCGACGGGCGTCGCCGGCATCGCGCGCGATCTGGCGGCCTCGGGCATGGGAACGCTGAAGACCGCGCTGCCCGAGCGCATCGAAGGGGAGGGCGACTGCCCCTTCGGCCTCTCGGTGGAGAGCAGCACCTGCACCGGCTTTGCCCTGCGCAAGGTCAGCGGCGTGGCCAACGGCGCGTCGCCGGCCTGGATGCAGAAGCGCCTGAAGGCGATCGGCCTTCGCCCGATCAACGCGCTGGTGGACATCACCAACTACGTCACCTTCGATCGCGGCCGTCCGCTGCACGTCTTCGACGCCGCCAAGGTGGCCGGCGACCTACGCGTGCGCGATGCGGGCGACGGCGAGGAGGTCCTCGCCCTCGACGAGCGGACCTACCGGCTGTCGGCCGGCATGTGTGTCATCGCCGACGAGAACGGCGTGGAATCCATCGCCGGCATCATGGGCGGCGAGCATTCGGGCTGCGACGCGGCGACGACCGACGTCCTCATCGAATCGGCCCTGTGGGACCCGCGCGACATCGCCCGCACCGGCCGCACGCTCGGCATCATTACCGATGCGCGCTACCGCTTCGAGCGCGGGGTCGACCCGGACTTCATGGAGCCGGGGCTCGATCTGGCGACGCGCCTCGTCCTGGATCTGTGCGGCGGCACGCCGTCCCGGCGCATCGTCGTCGGCGGGGATGCGCGCCCGGCCGCGCCGATCGTGCTACCCTTCACGGAAACCGAGCGGCTAACCGGCCTGCCGGTGGACCGCGACCGGCAGGTCGCCATCCTCGAACGGCTCGGCTTCCAGGTCACGCCCGACGCCGAGGCGGCGCATGTCGTCAGCCCGAGCTGGCGGCCGGACATCGACGGCAAAGCCGATCTGGTGGAAGAGATCATGCGCCTCGTCGGCGTCGACACGATCGCGCCGCAGCCGCTCCCCTCGGCCGGCGCCGTCGGCGGCCGCATCCTCACCGTTCCGCAGATCCGCGACCGCGCGGCGCGCCGGGCGCTGGCCGCCCGCGGCATGGTGGAGACGGTCAGCTACAGCTTCATTCCCGCCAGCCATGCCGCGGCGTTCGGCGGCGGCAACCCGGCGCTGACGCTGGAGAACCCGATCTCGGCGGACATGTCGGACATGCGCCCCTCGCTGCTGCCGGGCCTGATCGCGGCGGCGGCACGCAATGCTGCCCGCGGCCATGGCGACACGGCGCTGTTCGAGGTAGCGGCGGTCTACCGCTCCGACGAGCCCGACGGCCAGCTGCGCGTCGCCGGCGGCTTGCGCCGCGGCACCGCGGTGCTGGAGGGCAGCGGACGCGCCTGGGACGGCAATGCGTCGGCCGTCTCGGTCTTCGACGCCAAGGCCGACGCCATCGCGGCCCTGGAGGCCGCTGGTGCGCCGGTGGACCGGCTGATGATCGAGGCCCCGGCGAGCGACTGGTACCATCCGGGCCGCTCCGGCCGGATCAAGCTCGGGCCCAAGGTGGTGCTCGCCGAATTCGGCGAATTCCATCCCAGGACACTGAAGAGTCTCGACGCCGCCGGGCCCCATTGCGGCTTCGAGGTGTTCCTCGACGCGATCCCGGCGCCCAAGCGCAAGGCGACCCGCACCAAGCCGGTGCTGGCCGTGTCGTCCTTCCAGCCGGTGCGGCGCGACTTCGCATTCGTCGTCGATGCCGACATGGACGCGCTGAAGCTGGTCCGGGCCGCCGAGGGCGCCGACCGCAAGCTGGTCGGCGAGGTCCGCGTCTTCGATGTCTTCACCGGCGCGGCGCTCGGCGAGAACCGCAAGTCGGTGGCGCTCGAAGTCACCCTCAACCCGGTGGAGCGGACGCTGACCGAGGAGGATCTGGAGGCGGTGTCCGCCAGGATCGTCGCGCAGGTCGAGAAGGCCACCGGCGGCACGCTGCGCACGTAAGGCTCCGCCGTCCGGGGAGGGGGATCGGCGCATGTTTTGCGGCGGTCCATCAGGATTTCTGCGCCATCCAGACCTTGTGGATCTGCCCCTGCGGCTCGTCGAAGGTGGCCAGCCGCACCGTGAAGCCGGCCTCGGCCAGCAGCACCCGGTACCCGGCATCGCTGTAGCTGGCATAGGCGAACGGCTCGTCGAACATCGTGTTGCGGATCGCCGAATGGGACGGCCCGCTGGTGAAGAGCAGGAGTCCGCCCGGCCGCAACCAGGTCGCGAACCGGCCCAGCATCGCCGCCTGATCCGTATGGTCCAGATGGAAGAAGCTGTCCCAGGCGACGATCGCCTCGAAGAGCTCGGCCGGCACATGGGTGCGCATGTCGCCCAGCACGGTGGGCAACTGCGGGTAGTTCTTCTGAAAATGCGCCAGCATGGCGGCCGAACCGTCCAGCCCGGTGATCGCCACGCCCGCCGCGACCAGATGCGCCAGTCCCGCGTGACCGGTGCCGCAGCCGCAGTCGAGCAAACGCGCGCCGGGGCCGAGTTCGTCCGCCAGCGCCGCGAAGAACGGCGGCTCCCAGCCTTTCAGACGCCGCGCCTCCTCGAAGCGGTCGGCGATGCGGTCGTAGCCCGCCACGGCGGGGTGCTTCTCGGCAGCCATCGGTGTCGTCATGCGGCGGCGGCCAGCCGTTCGCCGGCCATCCGGTAGGAAATGGCCTCGGCGAGATGGACCCGCCGCATGATGCCTAAGATGCCCGGAAGCCCACCCTCGCTTTCGGCCCTCCCGGTCATCGTGAGGCGCTGAACGCCGTGTGAACGACACGTTCAGCGAGGGTTCCGGCGTCGGGGTTCAAGTTCGGGTTATTCCATCCCGAGCCGATGTGCTCTTGTCGGAGACGCCCAGATGATCCGCTTGCCCCTTGCCTCCGTCCTCGTCGTTCTCGCCGGCCTGACGGTCGTGGCCCCAGCGTCCGCCAACAACGTGCGCTTCGACCAGTATGGCTGGTCGAACTCCGCCGGTGGGTCCCAGCAGGGCTACCGCAACCGCATCCGCGTCCAACAGGACGGCCGGTACAACCGCTCGGTCGGCGAGCAGCGCGGTTCGCACAATCTGTCGGTTGTCGGTCAGGAAGGGCGTCGGCATTACGGCGCGACCTACCAGAACGGCAGCCGCAACTCCGCCGGCATCGGTCAGTTTGGCTCCAACCACACGACGATCCTCTCTCAGGACGGCCACGGCAACATAGCGGCCGGTGTTCAGGTTGGACGCGGCTGCTCGGCCGACGTCGCGCAGGGCGGCAGCGGTAACGTCGCGGCCCTCGTCCAGGCCTGCGACTGATCCGCGCCGAACGGCGCGACCCACCCGTTCCGCTCCCGTCCCATTGATGAGGCCCACCATGCAGTTGCTCCGTCCTCGCCACCGCCTCGCCGCGGCTCTGGTTCTCCTCGGCGCCACCAGCGCCGCCTTCGCCGGCCCAGCGGTCACGCGATCGGGCGAGGCGCCGGTCCGGTGCGAGCTCGACGTCTCGCGCCGGGGTGGAACGGTCGAACTGACCGCGCTCGTCCATGCCGAGAAGGCGACGCGCGGTGAGTATGCATTCCACGTCTCGGGGCAGGGAACCGACATCCGACAGGGCGGGCCCTTCGCCATCGCTTCCGGCGGAACGGAGCAGCTCGGCAGGGTGACGCTCGGCGCTGGCGGCTCCGGCTACGATGCCGATCTGGCCGTCGTCGTCGATGGCAAGACGATATCCTGCTCCGACCGAGTCGGCGGCGGGATCTGACGAATCGACAATACCCTGCCTTGCCAGGCCGGTCTGGCGGGGGACCCTTCCTGCAGTCCACGCATGTCCCGGAACAGACCGGGGAACGGAGATCTCAATGACCTTCATTTCCGCGAACGCCATTGCGGCCGCCCTTGCCATCACGATCGCCGCCCCGGCGACCTTCGCCANGCAGTCCACGCATGTCCCGGAACAGACCGGGGAACGGAGATCTCAATGACCTTCATTTCCGCGAACGCCATTGCGGCCGCCCTTGCCATCACGATCGCCGCCCCGGCGACCTTCGCCACGCCCGCGGCCGCTGGCGGCCAAGTGTCCTGGATCTTCGCCCCGGTTGACCGGCAGACGAGCGGGGCTGTCGAAGCGGGGCTACGGATCTATTCGCTCTACAACGGCCTCAAGGACGGCTCAATCCGCCAGAAGGGCAAGGGTAACAACGCCGACCTCGCCCAGCGTGGCCGGGGCAATGTCGGTCTCCTCCAGCAGCGCGGGAACGGCCATTCTGGCACGCTGGAGCAGAACGGCGACGGCAACGCCTACGGTCTCTTCCAATTTGGACGCGGGGCGCGCGACGCCGTCGTCCAATCCGGCAACGGGAACAGCGGCGCGACCCTTACCTACGGCTGGTGATGGGGGATCGTCAGCTTTCAAGCATGATGCGCTCAGAAGTTATCTGGCAGATTTGGGTCGAGGGACGAAGGGCAGCTTGCCACCTGCGAAGCCCCAAAGCCGCCAGTCTCCTTTCGGCCCGTTCCGGCGAATGGAGATCAGTTTTATCGGGTGGACTTGCGAATGGTCCGGTTCCGCCATCATCGCCGCCGGAGCGGACATCCTGCACGACCGACCTTTGGCCTTCGCGGATTGAAGCTGAATCCAAGGATACGAGCTCCGTTAGCTAGTTGGCGTCCTTCCGGGTCATCCAGCTTTCGCTGCGGCCTCTATCGTCGCGATGTCGATCTTCCCCATTGTCATCATCGCATCGAAAACGCGTTTCGCCTTGCCTCGGTCGGAACCCGTCGTCAGGTCGAGCAGCAGCCTCGGGGTGATCTGCCATGAATGCCCCCAGCGGTCCTTGCACCAGCCGCAGGCGCTTTCCTGCCCGCCATTGCCAACAATCGCATCCCAGTACCGATCGGTCTCCTCCTGGTCTTTGGTGACAACCATGGAGGACACGGATTCGTTCGGCGTGAAGTTCGGGCCGCCGTTGAGGCCGACGAACTTTCGGCCGAGCACGGTGAACTCGACGGTCAGATCGTCGCCTTCCTTGCCGCCGGGGTAGTCGGATGCAGCCGCGTTCACCCGCTCGACCTGGCTGTCGGGAAACACCGACGCATAGAACCCTGCGGCTCTCTCCGCTGCGCCGTAGTCGAACCACAGGCAGGTGATGAGTTCGGTCATATCAGGCTCCTTGTTCTGGCGTAGGTGAGGTCAGCCTCCGGTCTATCGGCTGACGACGTCGAAGCCACCGAAGATCATCCGCTTGCCTTCAAAGGGCATCGGGTTGTCGGCCATTGCCTCCTCCATCTCAGCGAAGACGGCCTTCTGCCCGGCAACGCGCGTTGCCTTGTCCGGCCACTCAATCCAGGAAAAGCAAACCGTCTCGTCCGGCCGCGCCTTCACGGCCCTCGCAAAATCTGTGACTTTGCCCCCGGGAACATCGACGCCCCAGCATTCCACATGGCGCGTCGCCCCGTTGCGCAGGAACAAAGGCGCGGCAGCTCGGCTATGCTGCACGAAGACGTCTTGATTGCCCGTAGGTACCGCGAGGACGAAGCCGTCGACATAGCCGAAAGCGCCACCCGGGCCCTCGTCGACCACCGGCTCGAAGCCGCCGAAAATCATGCGCTGGCCGTCGAAGGCCATGTCGGACATGTCCATGCGCGGGTCGGCCATCATTGCCGTCTCTGCGGCATCCTTGGTCACCTTGTCCGGCCAGACGATCCATCCGAACGCGATGAGCTCGTCGTCCTTTGCCGCAACGGAGCGGTAAAAGTCGGTCACCTCGCCCTTCGGCACATCGTCGCCGACCGCGTCGATGACGCTCGTAGCGCCGAACTCACGAAAGAAGGGAGCCGCTTTCTTGGCCTGTTCCACGAAGCGTTCGCGGTTCGGCCCCTCGACAGGGATCACGCATCCCATGACGTATGACATTAGTGTCTCCTTCCGCTCGGATGGTGTGCTTTCGGATGCGAATGGTTGTTCAGTGTAGGCCCTCGCGAGGCCTGCGCGACGCTGGGGACCACCGACCTAAGCCGGGCGGTTCATACCTGACCGTGTGCTTGAGGACGGGCGCGACGTTCTGAGGACAGGCGTGTCGGCAAGCGGCAGGAGGTCCGCGTCGCGGGAGAGCTTGCCTGCTCCGACGCCGAGCGCAGCCTGAGATCGCGAAGGAAGCCTGCGACAGCGGCCGTTGCCAGTTGTCGACGGTAGCGGAAGCGAGCTCGCGAAGAGCTTCGGGTTCATCATCTTGCCTCCGCCTCAGCGTTCGTCCCAGGCATCTCATTGATATGAAGGATGTTGCCGTCCGGGTCCTTGAACCAGACCATCTTCATGCCGTCGGCGTAGTGGATACCGTCGCGATAGGTGGCGCCTTCCATCTCGTAACGCTCAAAGGCGACGCCCTTCTGTGCCAGGTCCGCGACGATGGCCTCCATCTCGCCGGCCGCGTCGAACACCACCGCATTGGCTCGGTTCGTTCCGGCCTCTTCAGAGCGATAGATGACAAGATGTGTCGGCCCGGTGCGGTAGACGACGACGTCGCCGCTATCCTCCACGGCCGAAAGGCCGAGGGTAGCTCCATAGAACGCGCGAGCCCGGTCAATGTCGGACACCGCAAGGATGGCTGACGAGGGCTTGTGCGAAAGCATGGCGGGTCTCCCGTCGGACCGAATTCCAGTCCCTCTTTATTGAGTTGATATCAACATAAAATGAAGTTTGTCAAATGGGGGTGGCGGCTTCTCCTTCAGAGGGGCTAGAAGCTGACGGTCTGCATTGGGCCGTACCGGTCATCGAGGTGGCAGAGCGCCACTGGCAGATAGGGTCGTGAGAGGAATGGCAGCTATTTGCGACGTCGCTCCAGAAGCGGATGGTCTGCTCTCGGCCCCAGTCCGCAATCAGAAAAATTTGCTGATCGGGACTCGAATGACAGCTATAGTGGCTGCTCCAGTTGCAGAACTGAGATCGCCTTCCAGGCGAGCCAGTCGTCCGAAACTGCCCCTTCAGGGGAAGCTTTGAGACGTCCGTCTTCGATCAAGAGCACCTTTTAATAGAGAGCGGACCGAATATCTGGCTTATCGGACCAATCTGTGATCAACCGGCGGAAGAGTTCACCCTAAGGTATCAACAATCCCGCTAAGCGTCTCGACGTCAGGATTGGCGTTCTTCAGCGCCGCGATGTAATTGCGTGGGAACAGCAAGTGGTTGACCGTTCTCATGCCCATAAAGTCAGCGATCTTGTTCGTGAAAGTCGAGCAGTTATAGGCGACTGCGTGCCAGAGCGGGCTGTTGCCCTGAAGCTGCCGGACCCGACCAAGGATACGCTGATACTCTTCCGATGTGAGTGCGATCGTCATCTCGTTCTGAAGATACCTGATCTCGGTGTCACCATCCGAAAAGCCGGTCTCGGATGGGACCGGGGCGATATGGCCCATGGAATAGGCAGCGTTGCCGCCTGCGGGGTGAAGACCGGCGATCTCGGTCATGTTCGAGATGAGGATTCCCCCATTGTCGTAGGGGACGTTGCCGAGCGAATCGAGCTCGCCGAACGCGACGAACGAATGGCCGTAGCTCTCAGCATTACGGGCACGGAAAGAGATGAAGTAGGGCTTCGCCAACTGGCCAACGGCGCTTTGCCCCGACCAAGGTGTGAATCGAACCTGTTGATCGATCCCGGCGAAGCTCGTGGCAGGAGCACCGACCGTCATATTCGAATTCGAAGAAGTTGATGAGCAACCGGCAAAGGTCGCGATCAAGATTGCGGTCGCAGTGAATCTTGCAAGAAACTTTGCCATGTCGGTCTATCCCAAACGCGTCGTTGTTCAGTCTCTCCGGCATGAGGATTCACGACTTGCTGTGAAGATATGGGGAGAGCTGCAATCCCTAGGGGGTGACTAAGGCCTAAGTTGGGTAGCGTCTCGGAAGCGCAGCAAGAGGAGAACGACGTTCCAGGTCACCACCAGTCATTGGGCTACTGCCCGCCGGCACCGTAGGTGCTGGAAAGGCCGGCTTCGCCATCCGGACCACCTTCGCCGGCCACGTCAGCCTTGGCGCAAAGGCCGCTCATGAACTAAGATCTGCCCAGGCCCGCCCGGTGGGGGTCGACCATCGGCAATCGGACGTCTCCGGAAACTGGCGAATTTCGTGCTGACATGATTCACGACCCGGCAGAGCGTTGATAGGCGCCCATCAACTCTCTTCGTGGGTAACGGATCGAAGATTGCCCCCATGCGTCTCTGCGAGGAGGGTCGCTCATCCGGAGAACGCAATGCCCCGCTATTTTTTCGACATTCAGGATCATGAGAGGTTCAGCGAAGACGACACAGGCATTGAGTGCGGGAGACTGGATGCGGTGCGCGATACGGCAGTCGAGGCGCTTCCGGATATTGCCAAGTCGGTGTCTCCTGCTTGTGACCACCACACGATCACCGACACAGCCCGCTGTGAAACCGGCGAGAAGGTCTTCAGGGCAACAATGAAGATGGACGCCGACTGGCTCGGTAAGGTCTGAGGTCTCGCCCCGTGCATCTGGGTGCTTTGTGCCCAGCGGATCCAGAAGTGCAAACGGGGCGCAAGTACAGGGGCGGCCGAATTTCGGCAATCCCGGGTGCGTAGGGTAAAACCAGGCTGCATAGGGGGCGTCCGGCACCAAGTCGCCAAGCAGATCGACGTCTTCCGACAGGGTGATAGCCGAACGGCGGCATTCGCTTTGTAGATGCTTGAAAGTTGCCAGTCGGGATTCGGCCCTGGAGCCTGCGATCAGTTCGCGTAGTCTGAAAGACCGTCATGGGCAGGGAGCGGCCGATCGGTTGGCGGCGCTTGCTAACTGATATCGGATCTTACGTTGGTCCGTCGAGATGGAAACCGCTTTTGGGAACGCTTGTGTCAGTCCGGCTTTCTGGTAGCTGTTTCCACGTTCCGAGCATTGCTCAGCGGCGTTCTTCCGAGGTGTAAGTGTCCGAAGCTCTTCAACGATCATCCATCCTCCCGTCGGATTTGGCGGCTCTCGCGTCGGATGTCGCCGAGCGCGTCCTGGTACCCCGAGCAGACGAGATCGATCGGGAGGCTCGCTGGCCCGAGGAGGGTATGCGCGCTTTGGCGGAGGTAGGCCTTCTTGGGCTGCACGTTCCGGAGCGCCTCGGCGGGCATGGTCAGGGACTCCATGCGCTCGCCGAGGTCGCAGAGGTCCTTGGGCGAGCATGCAGCTCGACGGCCATGTGCTTTGCCATGCACTGCGTTGGCACGATGGTCATCGCGGCCAAGGCCACGCCCGATCAGGAGCAGCGTTTCCTGCGGCCAATTGCGGAAGGACGGCACGTCACCACGCTGGCCCTCAGTGAGCTCGGTACGGGATCGCATTTCTATCTTCCACGTTCCACCTTCCAGCCTGAGAACGGAAGCTATGTCATCAATGGCAAAAAAAGCTTCGTCACCAACGGCGGACACGCTGATTCCTACGTCGTTTCGGCGGTCGCGCCCGGTTCGGAACTGGATCCCGGCACCTTCACGTGCCTGCTGGTGGAAGCCGGGAACGTGGGGCTCGACTGGGGGCCACCCTGGAGCGGACTTGGAATGCGCGGAAACAGCTCCCGCTCCGCCAACCTCAACCGCATACCCGTTGCGAAGACGAACCTCCTCGGCGAGGAGGGCGACCAGATCTGGTACATCTTCGAGGTTGTCGCCCCCTTCTTCCTGATCGCAATGGCGGGAGTGTATCTCGGTATTGGGCAGGCCGCCCTCGATCTGTCGGTGGCACATGTCCGCGGCCACAAGTTCACCCATACCTCGGCACGGCTGGCCGAGAATCCTGCCATTGTCGAGCAGTTCGCGGATATGTGGACGCGGCTCGGGAGGGCACGGAGTCTCCTCCACCATGCGGCGCGCCTGGGCGACGCGGGTTCACCCGATGCGGCAAATGCGATCTTTGCCTCGAAGATCGACGTTGCCGAGGCGGCGGTGGCCGTGACGAACTCGGCCATGCAGCTTCTCGGCGGGCGTGGTTACCAGGCGGACGGCCAGCTCTCGCGTCTCCTGCGGGATGCCCAGGCCGCTCATGTAATGTCGCCGACCACCCATCTTCTGAAGTCCTGGCTCGGTCGATCCGTGCTCGGACTGCCACCGCTCTGACGGTCGACATGGATACGAAGGCTATAACGGCGGCGCAAATCCTTGTCCTGCTCGGTGAATCGCCAGAAGACTGGGCCGCCGAACGCTTCGCTTCTGAGCTCTGGAAGGGATACGACCTTGAGCTGCTGGTCACTCCCAAGACAGACATCGCGTCGACCAAGGCCCGCTCCCCGGAGATCCTGATCGTAGGGCCGCACGTCCCTGTGCCCCGGCGCGCCGGAACCCTGTTCCGCCGCAGGCATCCATCAGCTCAGGTGCTGTTCCTCGTCCCGGAACCGGACCTGTCGCGATTTCGCGCAAGCCTGCCCTTCACTCCGGAGATTGCGGGGGCCTCCGCAATTGCGGCAGACACCGCGCCCACCGAGCTGCACAGCGCCGTTCGCGAACTTCTGGATGCCAACCGCCGGGAACGCCAGCTCAGCGGCCTCTACAGCCGCGTCAACGCAATGGTCGCCGGGAAGGGCAAGGGCTCCTCTGCGGAGGATGACCGACGCCGGCAACTCGTCGTTGCGGAACGCTATCTATCCGCGATCCTCACCCATGCCCCGGAGGCGCTCTTCGCTGCCGATGTCGAAGGCAGGCTGGTCCAGCTCAATCGGGCCGCAAAGCGCCTCTTCAAGACCGAGCCCCTGCACGTCGGCCGTCCGGTTGCGGAGTTGTTTGCGCCAGAATCCCAGAGCCGGGTTGCGGCGCTCGTTGGCCGAGCCGTCGTCGGCGATGTTGTGGAGAGTGAGGAGGCACGGATCAATTGTGTCTCCGGCTCGACGCGCACCGTCGAGCTAAGCGTCGCGCCTGTTCTCGGGCCGGCGGGAGCCGTCGCGGGACTTTCCTTCAGCGCTCGCGACGTCACGGAGCGGCTCAAAGCCGAACAGACGCTGCGAGAACTGGCTTCTCGCCTTGAGGAGCGAGTGACAGAGCGCACCCAGGAACTCGCAGAGGCGAACCGGGCACTGATCGCGGAGATGCAGCAGCGCCAGAATGCCGAAGGTCAGATTCGGCAGATGCAGAAAATGGAGGCAGTGGGCCAACTCACCGGGGGTATCGCACACGACTTCAACAACATGCTCGCTGTCGTGATCGGCGGGTTGAACCTCGTCCAGCGCAGGCTAGCCAAAGGAGACACCGACGTCGGCACGTACATTACCGGGGCAATGGAAGGTGCCGACAGAGCCGCGGCACTGACGCAGCGCCTGCTTGCCTTCTCTCGCCAACAGCCCCTGTCGCCGCAGGCCGTGAACGCGAACCAGATGGTGTCGGACATGTCCGACCTCCTGCGCCGCACCTTGGGCGAGATGATTGAGATGGAAACTGTCCTCGCAGGCGGCCTCTGGCGGACGCATGCGGACGCGAGCCAACTCGAGAACGCAATTGTCAATTTGGCCGTCAACGCTCGAGACGCGATGCCGGATGGCGGGCACCTGACCGTGGAGACAGCAAACTGCCACCTCGATGATGCTTACGGCGCCGAGCACGGCGTTCCCGCCGGGCAATACGTTATGGTGGCGGTGACAGACACGGGCAGCGGCATGCCGCCCGAGGTCGTGGCCAAAGCCTTCGACCCGTTCTTCACGACCAAAGGCGTTGGCAAGGGAACAGGTCTAGGACTCAGCCAAGTGTTCGGCTTCGTGAAGCAATCCGGAGGGCACGTAAAGATCTATTCCGAGCCGGGCCATGGCACGACGATCAAGATCTACCTTCCCCGCTTCTACGGTCGAGCCGAAGCTTCTAAAAGTCCGGTCGCGCAGAGCCTCCCAAGAGGATCGTCGTCTGAGGTCATCCTCCTCGTCGAGGACGATGAGCGTGTCCGCGAGCTTGTCGAGCAGATGCTCCGCGACCTCGGCTACGGCGTCGTCGCGGCTTCGGGTGGCACTGAGGGACTGCGTGCCCTCGACGAGCACCCGGAGGTATCGCTGTTGTTCACTGATGTGGTCATGCCCGGGATGAACGGCCGCCAGCTCGCAGACGAGGCCCGGCGGCGTAGGCCCGATCTGAAAGTTCTGTTTACCACCGGCTACACGAAAAACGCGGTGGTCCACAACGGTGTGCTGGACCCCGGCGTAAACCTTCTTCAAAAGCCCGCAACCCTGGAACAGATGGCCGCTAAGATTCGCAGCGTGCTTGATGAATGACTGGTGATCGCGTTTTGCGCATCGCCGACATTCCTCTACAAACTACCGGTTTGCCGTCGGTCCCACAGCTCTGGAAGAAGACACCCCTTGAACGCCAGCGACCCATCGTGCGTCGAGGAAGCCGTACGCTCGGCCGAACTCCATGCCTACGGCCTTCTCGACGCACCGCGAGAGCAGGACTTCGATGATATCGCAAGGATGGCCTCGCAGGTCTGCGGAACTCCGATCGCGGTTGTGAACCTCGTCGACACCCATCGTCAGTTTTTCCTGGCGGAGGTTGGCATAGGGATGCGAGAGACTCCGCTGGAGACCTCGTTCTGCGGCCACGCAATCCTTGAAGATGACATGCTGATCGTGCCGGACGCGCGCCTCGATCCACGGTTCGACGGTAACCCCCTTGTGCACGTGGAACCCGGCCTGCGCTTCTATGCCGGGGCGCTGCTGAAGACGCCGTCTGGCGCTCCCGTCGGAACGATGTGCGTACTCGACACTGTGCCTCGCGATCTCGACGAGCGGCAGATCGACATGCTGCGCTTTCTCGCTCGGCAGGCGATGACACAGATGGAATTGCGACGCTCCCTTGCCGCGCAGAAACGCCTCCATGATGAGAACCGTGCGTCCGAGGCCCGATATCGACAGATCGTGGACAGCGCCGTCGACTTCGCGATCCTCACCCTCGATCTCGGCGGCAACGTCACGTCCTGGAATGTCGGGGCAGAACAAATTCTCGGCTGGTCCGAGACGGAGATGCTCGGCAAGACCGCGGACATCTTCTTCACGCCGGAGGATCGAGCTGACGGTATCCTTGAAAAGGAGCTGGATGGTGCTCGCAGGGATGGTCGGGGCATCGACGAGCGGTGGCACCTGCGCAAGGACCAGAGCCGCTTCTGGGCATCGGGTGAGATGATGCCGCTGAACGACGATGCCGATCACCACGTCGGCTACGTAAAGATCCTTCGCGACCGGACGGAACGGCGTACTGCGGAACTTCAACGTGAGGAGTTGATGCAGGAACAGGCGCATCGGATGAAGAACATGCTGGCGATGGTGCAGGCTATCACGGCCCAGACGTTCAGGACCGCCCGGTCGCTTGAGGAAGGGAGCGAGGCGATCTCCGGACGATTGTCGGCTCTTGGCCGGGCACAAGACGTTCTTACCCATTCGCGGACGGATTCTACCGATATCCGGCATCTCGTGGAGGACGCACTGCGCCCGCATCGTTCCGGGGAGGAACGGATCTCCGCAAACGGCCCAGCCGTCGAGCTCTCGCCGGAACAGGGAGTGGGACTGTCGCTGGCGATCCACGAGCTTGCGACCAATGCGGCCAAGTACGGAGCACTCTCCGTCGCAGGTGGCTGCGTGACGATCGATTGGACTGTTTCACATGATCGCTCCTTCCAATTCCGCTGGCGGGAAAGCGGCGGACCGGACGTCGAGCCACCATTGAGAACCGGGTTCGGGACTCGCCTGATCGAACGTATTGTGGCGCCCTACTTTGAAGGCGTGGGGAAGCTGACGTTTGATCCCGCGGGCGTTCGGTTTGAAATGATCGGAACCATCGCCGATCAAACGGGCCCGCAACCGCAAGAAGCGCCTGTCCACCAAGCGTGAGCCTCCCCCGCAGACGAGCCCAACCGCGTCGGCGTACTTCGTATCCTTTCAGGTCCGAGCCATGCAGTCAGAGTTCCAGAGTTCTCAGGACGATGCCGCTTCTCCCAGAGGGCAGCAGGTAGCGGCGCTCTTTGAGCAAGCCGCGGTAGGTGCGGCCCAAACCGATCTGACGGGTCGCTTTATCTGGGTGAACGACTCCTACTGCGCAATTCTGGGCCGCACTCGAAACGAGCTGCTTCAACTTGGAATCCGAGACGTCACGCACCCGGAGGACCTGCCCCGAGACGCACGCCTATTCGACCGCTTGGTAGTAAGTGGCGAATCCTTTCACATCGAGACGAGGTACGTACGGCCGGACGGGACTGTCGTCTGGGCGAGTAATGCCGTGGAGATCACCCGCAATAGCACGGGAGAGATCGAAGCCACGCTCGGTGTCTGCATCGACATCAGCGGCCGGAAGAATGCCGAAGCAGCCCTGCGAGAGTGCGAGGTTTTCAAGAGTGCCATTCTGGAAGCTGCCCTGGACTGCATCATTACGATCGACCGGGACAGCCAGGTCGTGGAGTGGAATCCGGCAGCCGAACAGACCTTTGGCTACGGAAGGGATGCGGCGCTCGGCAAGGACTTGGCGCAGTTGATCGTTCCCCCGGAGCTCCGGGAAAAGCACCGCCAGGGAATGGCCGAGTATCTTGCATCGGGTCACGGTCCGGTGCTCGGACAGAGAGTGGAAGTGGAGGCGCTGCGGTCTGACGGCTCCCGGCTACCTGTCGAACTTGCGATCACTCCGATTTACCTCGATGGGAAGCAGTTCTTCACCGCCTACCTGCGTGACATCAGCGCCCGCAAAGAAGCCGACGCGAGAATGCGGGAGAGCGAGGCGCGGCTTCGGGCCACCTTCGAGAATGCCTTTGCGGGAATTTCCGAGGTAGATACGAACGGCCGGTTCATTCGGGTCAACGAAGAGCTCTGCCGCATCACAGGCTATAGCCGCGACGAGTTGCTGAACCGCGGCTTTCAGGATCTCACACCGCCGGAGGATCTGAGGAACGACCTGGAACGGTTCGAGCGTCAGATGGCGGGGGATATCGACGTCTACCAGCTAGAGAAGCGGTTCATTCACAAGAACGGCTCGGTCGTCTGGGTCGACCTGTCGGCATCCCGCGTGGACGATGAGCGGGGTCGACCCGTGTATGGCGTGCGGGTCGTGCGGGATATCACCGATCGCAGAAAAGCCCAGGAGCATCAGCGACTGCTTGTCGACGAGTTGAACCACCGGGTGAAGAATACGCTTGCGACGGTGCAGTCCATATCCTCCCAGACTCTGCGGAGTTCCTCTACGATGCAGGAAGCCAACGACGCCATCGAGAGCCGCCTGATGGCGCTGTCGCGAGCGCACAACGTGCTCACTCAGGAGAAGTGGGAAACGGCAGGTCTGCACGACATCCTTGCCAAGACGCTCGAACCCTACAGCAGGTCAGAGGAGCATCGACTACGCCTCGAAGGGCCAGAGACAAGACTTCCTCCGCGCATCGCCCTGGCTCTTGCCATGGCGGTGCAGGAGCTGGTCACCAATGCCGTCAAATTCGGTGCTCTCTCGAACGAATCCGGCAAGGTCCAAATCTGTTGGGCCGTCGACCACGCCGCCTCACCGCACCATCTTTGTCTCTGCTGGGAGGAAACGGGAGGGCCGCCAGTTGCAGTTCCTCACCGGCGCGGGTTTGGTTCTCGGCTGGTCGAGCGAAATCTTGCTCAGGAGCTGGATGGCGCGGTGAGGATCGACTTCCGCCAAGCAGGCGTGGTCTGCACCATCGACGTGCCGCTCTCGTAGGGCGTCCGCGACGCTCGCCGAGCTTCACTACCGTCGCAGATGGGGCATCGTTTGACGAATGTGGTGCTGGCGCCCCTCGCGAACGTACTTCGGCCGTAGTTCAGGAGTGTCGTTGTCCATAAATGGCGCAATAGGTATACGCACCCGCATGTCGTTCCTCCTGAACAAGATGGCCTCGCTGCTCGCGACCCTAGTGGTCGTGAGTATAGCGCTGTTCTGTTCATCGTCGGCGCAGGCGCATACGAACCACGGGACCGACACTGCTGAGGCTTTCGCACCGGCCCTTGTTGGCGATATTGCCGCCGAAGAGGCCGTCGCCGTTACCAGCGATGACGGGAGCACGGCCGTGCAACGTGTCACCTCTTCATCATCATGCTGCGGAACGGGTGTTTCAACATGCATGGCGGCTACGACTGGCGCGTCGGCGTTCTGCCTTCGCGCACCTCCCTTGGCGACGCATGGCCCCGATCTCGATGCCGGGCTGCTTGACGGCACCAATCTCGACGGCCTGATTAGACCTCCCAAAGCCTTCGTCTGACACCCCGCGGACGCCCATGCGCGTCCCGAGCGATGATCCAGACCTTGGGCTTTCTCGATGCACCTCCGTATCCTGACCGCGGCCGCTATGGCCGTTCTGACGATTGCGTCGCCTGTTCGCGCTCATGAAGGGCACGACCACGGTACTCCGCCGCCGGTTGTCTCCGCACAGACCGCTCCCCGCGCCGAGGCGCAGAGCGCGCTCTTCGAATTCGTAGCGGTCGCGCGCGGACCTTCGCTCGAAATCCATCTCGACCGTTACGACACCAACGAGCCCATCGTCGGCGCGACACTCGACATCGAAACGCCCTTCGGGCCCGCGACGGTGACTGCGGAGGGCGACATCTATCGTCTCGACGCCGCCTGGGCGCAGCAGCCGGGAACCTACGATCTAATCGCGACCGTCGCCAGCGGCAGCGACATCGACTTTCTCACTGCGACCCTCATCATTCCCGAGGCACCCGCGCCAGCCGTCGCGGCGAGTTCCGGTTGGCTGGTGGGATCGGCACTGGCGACAGAGATGGGGGAGGCGCTCGCCGTCGACCTGACGGAACGGTTGTCCCGCAACGACCCCGCCATCCTCGCAGTCGGAGCCCTCAGTTTCGCCTTGGGTATCCTCGTCATGGCGGTTTTTCGGGGGAGAATGCTCTTTGCGGCCGGGACCGCCGTCGTCCTCGTCGTCCTCTTCACCGGATCAATCGCAGTCGCGCAGGAAGCGACAGCGCCACCCGTCGTCGGCGTCCGCGACCTCGCTCAGCGTCTTCCTGACGGGTCGGTTTTCGTACCCAAACCTTCACAACGTATTCTCGCGATCCGCACCCTCCTGACCACAGCGTCGGAGCATCACCGCAGCGTCGAGATGCCCGGACGCATCATCCCCGATCCCAATGCGAGCGGCTACGTCCAGGCCTCGATTGCCGGGCGCCTCTCGTCGCCACCAGGCGGTTTCCCGCGACTTGGTGCCCGGGTCGACGCGGGTGACGTCCTCGCCTTCGTGACCTCGCCGATCCAGACGATCGATCAGTCCGACCTTCGCCAGCGTCTCAGCGAGCTCGATCAGGCGATCTCGATCGCCGAGCAGCGGGTGCGCCGTTCCGAAACGCTGGTTAAGAGTGGCACAGTCGCCCAAACGTCACTCGACGAGACGCGGATCGAGTTGGAGGGACTTCGCGACCGCCGCGTCGCGATCGAGCAAGTTCAAGTAAAGCCGGAGGCCGCTGGTCGCCCCGGTCTCAGGGGTGATCGCGGCATCCAACGCCATTGCCGGCCAGATGGCGGAAAGCAATGCCGTCGTCTTCCACATCGTCGATCCCGAACGACTGTGGGTCGAGGCGCTGGCTTACGGCGGGGCCAGCTCCTTCGGCTCGGCCTCGGCTGAAGTCGGAAACGGCCGGGCGTTGTCCCTAACGTTCGAGGGCGCGGGTTTTGCCGGCACCTCGCCGGCGCTGCCAGTCCACTTCCGTGTCGAGGGCGAGACCACCGGCCTGCGGCCCGGGCAGTTGCTGACGGTGCTTGGGCAGACCGAGGAGACGCAAGCGGGCATCGCGCTGCCGCGGACGAGCGTGCTTCGAGGACTCAACGGACAGGACATCGTTTTCATCCACTCCGGGGCGGAGCGCTTCGAGCCGAAGGAGGTTCGCGTCCTGCCGCTCGATGGTGAGCGGGTCCTGGTCGCCGCAGGCATCGAGGCGGGCAGCCGCGTCGTGACCGAGGGGGCCGAGCTCCTCAACCAGATCCGCTGAGGGCGAGCCGATGTTCACGTTCCTCGTCACGCAATCCCTGCGCAACCGCATGCTCGTCCTCGCCATCGCCGCAGTGCTGGTGCTCTACGGCTCTTTCGTCTCGATGCGCCTGCCTGTAGACGTCTTCCCCGACCTGAACCGACCGACCGTTACTATCATGACGGAGTCCGAAGGTCTTGCGCCGCCCGAAGTCGAGCAGCTCGTCACCTATCCGCTCGAGACGCAGATGAACGGCCTGCCCGGCGTGAGCCGGGTGCGTTCTGTCTCGGGCGTCGGCCTGTCGATCGTTTATGTCGAGTTCGACTGGGACACGGACATCTACCTGAACCGCCAGCAGATTGCCGAGAAGCTCGCATTGGTGCGCAGCCAGCTTCCGCCGGGCGTCTCGCCCCAGATGGGACCCATCTCCTCGATCATGGGACAGGTGATGCTCGTCGCCATGACCGCGCCCGACGATGTATCGCCGATGGCGTTGCGCGAGGCGGCGGACGCGCTCGTGCGGCCCCGCCTCCTCGCCGTGCCCGGTGTCGCGCAGGTTATCCCGATAGGCGGCGAGGTTCGTCAGTACCGCGTCGCCCCGCACGCGGCGTCGCTCCGGGCACTCGGCGTCACGATGGAACAGGTTGAAGGCGCGCTCGCCTCGTTCGGGGCCAATACCGGCGGCGGCTTCACCGACCAGTATTCCCGCGAGTTCCTGATCCGAAACATCGGTCGCAGCCTCAGCCTCGATGATCTGCGTGGCCTCGTGGTGGCGACAGTCGGTACGAGACCCGTCCTGCTTGACGAGGTCGCAGACGTCTCCTTCGGCGCCCGTCAGAAGCGGGGGGAAGCCGGTTATATGGGTCGCTCCGCAGTCATCGTATCGATTGAGAAGCAGCCCGACGTCGACACCGTTGCTCTGACCCAACAACTTGAGGCGGCGCTTGGCGAGGTCAGCGCCTCGCTTCCGGACGGCATCCGGGCCGATCAGGTGCTCTTCCGGCAGGCGGACTTCATCGAGATCTCGATCAAGAATGTCCAGACGGTGCTGATCGAGGCCATCGTGGTGGTGGCGATCGTTCTCTTCGCCTTCCTGCTGAATGTCCGCACGACGGTCATATCTCTGACGGCAATTCCCGTCTCCATCCTCGCGACGGGCATCGTCTTCCATCTGATGGGGCTCTCCATCAACACCATGACGCTCGGCGGCCTCGCCATCGCGATCGGCGAACTCGTCGACGACGCGGTGGTGTGGATGTCGAGAACATTTTCCGCCGCCTTCGGGAGAACCGCGAGCTCGGCAATCCGCGCTCGGTGTTCGACGTCGTCGTTTCCGCTTCGCAAGAGGTCCGCTCGGGCATCGTCTACGCGACGGTCATCATCGTTCTGGTCTTCGTGCCATTGTTCGCCTTGACAGGGATCGAGGGACGGCTGTTCGCGCCGCTGGGACAGGCCTACATCGTCTCGATTCTCGCCAGCCTCGTCGTGTCAATCACCCTTACCCCGGTCATGGCCTACTACCTCCTGCCCAGCCTCAAGCGTTTGGATGAGCGCGAAGGCTTCATCGTGCGGGGGCTCAAACGTGGCAATCGTTTCATGCTGAACCGCGCATTCGGCTGGCCGAGGCTCCTTATGGCGGGCGCCACGCTGGGGGTGGTCGTTGCCGCCGTCGGGGCGACGGCCTTGCCGAGAGCATTCCTTCCACCCTTCAATGAAGGGACGCTGACCATCAGTATGGCCTTCAACCCCGGCATCTCCCTGGCGGAATCCCACCGCGTCGGCCTCATCGCGGAGCGCATCATCATGGAAGTGCCCGAGGTTTCCGTCGTCGGAAGGCGTACCGGGCGGGCGGAACTCGACGAGCACGCCGAGGGCGTCCATTCCTCGGAAATCGAGGTCGATCTGGAGACGGGGAGAACCAAGACAGAAATAGAAGCCGACATCCGCTCGCGCCTTTCGGTCCTTCCCGTGTCGATCAACATCGGCCAGCCCATTTCGCACCGCCTCGATCACATGCTGTCCGGCGTCCGGGCGCAGATCGCGCTGAAGGTCTTCGGCGAGGATCTCGACACGTTGCGTACCGTGGCGGAGAGCCTGAGGAGCCGCCTGGCGACGGTCCCCGGGGTCGTTGACCTCCAGGTCGAGAAGCAGGTCCGCATACCGCAACTCGAGATCCGGATCGACTACGAGCGCGCCGCGATTTTCGGGATCCAGCCGGCAAAGATCACCGAGGAGTTGGAGCAGCTTTCCAATGGTCGTGTCGTCTCGCGCCTCGTCGACGGCAACCGCACCTACGATGTCGTCATTCGGCTGGGCGATACGGAACGCACGACCGAAGCGCTCGGGGACCTACTGATCGAGACGCCGGCAGGCTGGATTCCGGTGCGCGAGCTTGCCGAGGTGCGGGAGACGGACGGACCGAACCAGATCCTGCGTGAAAACGGTCAGCGCCGCGTCGTCGTTCTCGCGAACGCCGCCGGTGACGCCGACATGGCGGAGGTGATCGAGCGGATCCGGGCGGAGGTGGCGGCAGCCGAACTACCCCCGGGCTTCTCGACGAGCCTCGAAGGCACCTTCCAGGCTCAGGAAGAGGCAAGCCGCACCATCGGGCTTCTGTCGCTGGTATCGCTCGCGATGATCTTCGCGATCCTCTACAGTCGCTATCGCTCGGCCGTATTCACGCTGATCATCCTTGGCAGCATCCCGCTTGCCCTGATCGGATCCGTCGCCGCGCTCTGGCTCTCCGGCCAGCCGCTGTCGGTCGCCTCGATGATCGGTTTCATCACGCTGACCGGGATCGCGGCACGCAACGGCATCCTGAAGATCAGCCACTACATCAACCTGTCGATCCACGAAGGCATCCCCTTCGGGCGCGAGCTCGTCATGCGGGGAAGCCTCGAGCGGCTGACGCCCGTACTAATGACCGCCCTCTCGGCGGGCGTGGCGCTGGTGCCGCTGATGATTGACCCCTCTGCACCGGGCAAGGAAATCCTTCATCCCGTCGCCGTGACGATCTTCGGCGGCCTCGTATCATCGACGCTGCTCGACACCTTCCTCACACCCGTCCTCTTCCTGCGGTTCGGGGAAAAGCCCCTGAAGCGGCTCGTCGAGGTAGCCCGACTTTCATCAACCCCGGGCACCCCGGATGCCGTGACCGACACGGCTGCGGCCCACACATTCTGACCAATGGAGTTCAAAACATGATCGCTCGCACCTTCCTCCTCGCCGCCGCCATTGTCGCCTCGACGGCAGCCATCGCCCACGAACCGCGCAAGGGTCCGAATGGCGGAGCCCTCGTCGACGCGGGCGACCACCACGTGGAACTCGTCGCCGCTGGAAGCGAAGTGAGGGTCTATGTCAGCGATTCCGCGGACGCACCTCTTCCCAGCGAGGGCTTCAAGGGAATGGCGATCCTGCTGATCGGCGGCAAGCCGGCGCGCGTATCGCTCGCGCCTGACGGCGCGTTCCTGTCGGGCCCGCTCGAGATCCCGGCCGAAGGGCCCGTGAAGGGAGCCGTCCAGCTCACGGCGTCCGACGGGAAGACGTCGCAGGCGAAGTTCGACTGACCTGCCTTCGGACGCCGCATCATGCCGACTGCAAACCGAACCACCCGGCCCGAGGGCCATCTTCAAGGAGAACTCCCATGCGTAGCACACTGATCATTGCCGCCGCGATGGGGATGTCCCGAAGTTTGTTGAACTTCGGCGAGCGGCGTTGCCGGATTGAAGGTTACGCGGCCCTGGAAACAGGGGCAACGGGCTTTTCGGCGAGGCGCTCTCGATGGGCA